>JAHEEX010000021.1 GCA_024640465.1 Sphingobacteriales bacterium
TAACCCTGCTTATGATTATTATGATGCAAAGAAATTTGCTGATGGCCTTAAGAAAGTGAAAGTATCCGTTTCTTTCAACGACAGGGAAGATGAAACTACTGAGCTTTGTAAGTTTGTATTGCCTGATCATCACTACCTGGAAAGCTGGGGTGATGCTGAAATGAAAAGCGGCTACATTAGTTTTATACAGCCAACAATAGCGCCACTTTTTAAAACAAGGGCATATCAAACCTCTCTGTTGAAATGGAGTGGTTTAAATATGGAGTATGGTGAATATGTAAAAAGCCATTGGCTCAATAAACTGGGTAGCCAGGATGCATGGGACAAGGCCTTACAGGATGGTATAGTCGAAACTGCCGCATTACCCATTGCAACAGCATACAACAATACGCATATTGCTGAAGCAGCTTCAAAAATTGCTGCCGGTAAAAAAGGCGGCAAGGCAGAACTGGTGCTATATTCAAAAGTCTCTATTGGTTCAGGCAAAGGCGCTAATAATCCGTGGTTGCAGGAAATGCCGGACCCAATTACAAAAGCCACCTGGGATAACTATGCGGTTATTTCATATCCAATGGCTAAGGAGTTAGGTATAGCGGTTGACGATACTTATGAAGTAGAAGTAGCTAAACCAGTTATCAAGATCAAAGTTGGCTCAAAAGAAATGTCCCTGCCTGTATTGGTAATACCAGGCCTTCATCCAAATGTAATTGCTGTTGCAGTAGGTTACGGTCGCAGCGAAAAATCAGGCCGTGCTGCTGCAAATGTTGGTCAGAATGCTTACCCACTGGTATCTTTCAACGGGAATACTTTTGATTATTTTGTAAGCGATGTTGCTTATGAAAAGACCGCTACAAAATTCAAGATTGCTTATACTCAATCACATAATCAATATGAAGGCCGTAAAGAGGTTGTACGTGAGTACGCCCTGAACGATTTAAAAAAGCAACCTAAGATACTGGCCGATGAAAGGCATAAACTGGCTGAAGATTATGCTAAAGGAACCGGTGACTACAGGGTTGAAGGAACACTTTACCCCGACTACCCTTATCCTGGAGCAAAATGGGGGATGAGCATCGATCTAAATTCCTGCACCGGTTGTGGCGCTTGTACTATTGCCTGTACTGCAGAAAATAACGTTGCGGTTGTGGGTAAAAGTGAGGTGTTACGCGCTCACGAAATGAGCTGGTTGCGTATAGACCGTTACTTCGCTACTTATCGCGATGAAGCGGGTAATGATAATCTGGACAACCTGAATGTTGTATTCATGCCAATGCTTTGCCAGCATTGTGACAACGCTCCCTGCGAAAACGTTTGCCCTGTTAACGCTACCAACCACAGCAGCGAAGGCCTTAACCAAATGACCTATAACCGTTGTATCGGTACCCGTTATTGTGCAAACAACTGTCCGTTTAAAGTTCGTCGCTTTAACTGGGCCGATTATACCGGTGCAGACAGTTTCCCTGATAATCAACATGAAGAGGGCTTGCTGGATGATTCAGTTTTGATGATGAATGACGACCTGAGCCGTATGGTCCTTAATCCTGATGTAACTGTTCGCTCAAGGGGTGTTATTGAAAAATGTTCATTCTGCGTTCAGCGTCTTCAGGAAGGCAAACTAAAAGCCAAGAAAGAAAACCGTCCGCTTGAAACCGGCGCTAATGATAAATGGGATATAAAGGTTGCCTGTCAGCAGGCTTGTCCTACCAATGCCATTGTATTTGGTAATGTTAACGACAAAGCCAGTCCTGTTTCCAAAATAAGGAACGAGGAACAGACCAATCGTTTATACTATTCACTTGAGCAACTGCACGTATTGCCCAGCGTTAGTTACCTGGCTAAGATCAGGAACACAGACAGGCATGTTGGCCTTGCAGCGGCAGAACATCATGCTCCGGAAGCAGAAGTTAAAGAAGGCGAGAAAAAAGCAGAACCAGCACATTAATCAGTTAAAAGTTAACAGGTAAATCTTAATCGTAGCCTGGACCCGATAAATAACGAACAAATGAGTTTAATCAAGTACGAATCCCCGATAAGGGAACCATTGGTAGACGGACATAAGACCTATCATGATGTGACGGAAGATATTTGTCACACGATCGAGGCAAAGCCCACCCGTTTATGGTATATCGGCTTCGGTATTTCCGTGGCACTGTTGATGTTTGGTGTATACTCGGTTTATCGGGAGGTTACCTACGGTATCGGACAGTGGAACGTTAACCGGACCATTGGATGGGGTTGGGATATCACCAACTTCGTTTGGTGGGTTGGTATTGGTCACGCCGGTACGCTGATCTCTGCGATCCTGTTGCTTTTCCGCCAGGGCTGGAGAACAGGTGTTAACCGTGCTGCAGAAGCGATGACCATCTTCGCGGTAATGTGCGCGGGCCAGTTCCCGATCTTCCACATGGGTCGCGTATGGATGGCCTTTTTTACATTGCCCTATCCAAACACACGCGGACCATTATGGCCCAACTTCAACTCGCCGTTGATGTGGGACGTATTTGCGATATCAACTTATTTTACTGTTTCCCTCTTGTTCTGGTACTCTGGTCTTATTCCGGATCTGGCTACAGTAAGGGATCGTGCTAAAACAAAATTGCGCAAACATTTATATGGCATAGCCTCTTTTGGCTGGACAGGATCTACCAAACACTGGCAAAGGCATGAAAGCCTTTCACTTGTTCTGGCAGGTTTATCTACTCCACTTGTACTCTCAGTACACACCATTGTATCATTTGACTTCGCCACCTCTATTGTTCCAGGCTGGCATACAACGATTTTCCCGCCTTACTTTGTTGCGGGTGCGATCTTCTCCGGTTTTGCCATGGTGCAGACCCTGATGCTCATCCTTCGCAAGGTGATGAACCTTGATCAATACATCACACTGGGTCACATTGAAGCGATGAATAAGGTAATTGTTCTTACCGGTTCGATCGTTGGTTGTGCTTACCTGACGGAATTGTTCATGGCCTGGTACAGCATGGTTCCTTACGAACAGGAGCACTTCTTTAAATATCGCATCGCTGGTCCTTACGGCTGGAGCTACTGGCTGATGATGACCTGTAACGTAATCTCTCCGCAGTTGTTCTGGTTCAAGAAACTGCGCCGGAACATCGCTTTCACTTTCATCATGAGTATTGTGGTGAATATCGGTATGTGGTTCGAGCGTTTTGTGATCATCGTAACTTCAGTTTACCGCGATTACCTGCCTTCATCATGGTCCATATATTACCGCCCAAGTATTTGGGAGATCGGTTTCTATATGGGAACATTCGGCCTGTTCTTTACCTGTTTCTTCCTGTTCGCTAAATATTTCCCGGTTATTGCCATTGCTGAGATCAAACATGTGCTGAAGACTACCGGAGAAACATATAAGAATGATATGGAAGGACTGGAAAAAATGAGTGATGAGCAGTTTTATGAATTGACCCATCATGACCATCATGATAGTTCAGTTAAAGTTGCACAGCATTAATCCTGATATAATTCGTAATTCGTAAATAGATATCGATGTCAGTAAAAAAATTCGTTGTCGGTTGTTTTGATGATGAAAAGGTTTTGTTCCCGGCAGTTTCCAAAGTGCGTAAAGCCGGTTATAAGATCCATGATGTGTATACCCCATTTCCTGTACATGGTCTTGACCATGCCATGGGACTAAGGGAAACCAGCCTGCACACAGCGGGATTCATCTATGGCCTCACTGGTACAACAACCGCAGTAACTTTTATGAGCTGGGTTTTCACCAAGGACTGGCCTGTGAACATCGGCGGAAAACCGCATTTCGCTTTGCCGGCTTGGATACCCATCACCTTTGAGTTGACCGTTCTCATGGCAGCTGTGGGTATGGTACTCACTTTCTGCTATATCTGCCAGCTCGCTCCCTTTATCAAGAAACATCATTTCCATCTGCGCGCAACAGACGATCTGTTTGTTATGGTAATTGAGTGTACTGATAAAACAAATGAAGAAGATCTGAAAAACTTCCTGGCAGGAGCCGGCGCAAAAGAAATCAATGTACAGGTTGCTGAAACCGACTGGTGGATCGGCCGATATGATAAAGAACAGCAATTATATAAACAACCCTCTGTTGCTTAACCTGAACAGAAAATAAGAAAATGAAAAAATTATCAGTTATATCCTTTGTGCTCTTCATGGTGGTGGTTGCCGCCATTAGTTGCAGCGATGTAAAGCGAAATAGAGGTAAAGCGTATATGCCAGACATGTCTGACAGCCGTGCTTATGAAACCTATTCGCACAGCCCTGTTTTTGCAGACGGTCAAACCAACCGCGAACCGGTTGCCGGAACAATCAAACGAGGAGAAGTTTTTACTTTTCATCTTGCGAAAGATAATGTTGGAGATACTGCCAATTATTTTGCTTCAAAGGCTGTTCGTAATCCACTTCCTGCATTAGACGCAGTTGACCTGAAGGAGGCCGAAAGATTGTATCTCATCAATTGTGGTATTTGTCATGGAGCTAAACTAAATGGCAATGGCCCGTTATGGAAAGACGGTGATGGTCCATATCCTTCCAAGCCTGCAACCCTTGTGGGTGATGCCAAGTATGAAAATATGCCAGAGGGACAAATGTTTTATTCAGTTACTTATGGCAAGAACCTGATGGGCAGTTATGCATCTCAGTTAAATGCAAAACAACGCTGGATGGTGATCGCTTATATTAAAAGCAAACAAACAAAAACCCAACCCGTAGCAGCACCGGTGGCAGATAGTGCCGCTGTAAAAACTGTTGCCGCAAAATAATTATTTTAGAAACGATTTAATATGATCCCGATGATTAAGCAACAATTTGAAATGCCGGCAGGATACCGAAAATGGACCTATGCTCTTTTGGGTATAGGCGCACTGGTACTTGTACTGGGTTTCATCTTTCTGGGTATGAGTAAGGATGAGCATGCACAAACCCGTTTCTGGGCAGTGTTGTTACAAAACAGTTTATTCTTTTTGCTCATTGTTAATGCCAGTATGTTTTTTGTGTGTATCACTACACTTGCCATGGGTGGCTGGCAATTGGCATTCAGGAGGGTTCCGGAAGCCATTTCCAGCCTGGTGCCTGTTTTTTCCGTGTTGGCATTGGTGGTTTTTCTGGGAATAATTCTGGGGCATCAACATCATATTTACCACTGGCTGGATAAGGAGCATGTGGAACATGATCCTGTTCTGAAGGGCAAAAGCGCTATCCTTAATCCGGTTGTTTTTCTTGGTTGGTCCATCATAACAATGCTTGTTTGGTCGCTGGTTGGCAGGAAAATGCGCCAGTTATCCAGGCAAACAGATGAAACATCAATGACCCTGGAAGAAGCCAAAGCATATACCTGGACAAACACTATATGGGCTGCGGTATTTATCGTTTTCTTTGCGCTTACAGTAGGCTCAACCATTCCCTGGATCTGGCTGATGAGTATCGATGCGCATTGGTTCTCTACCATGTACAGCTGGTATACTTTTGCCAGTACTTTTGTGGCAGGGATGTCTTTGGTGGCACTTTTTGTAGTTTACCTGAAAAACCAGGGATACCTCGAATATGTGAACCAGGAACATATGCATGATCTTGGTAAATTCATGTTTGCCTTTTCTATATTCTGGACCTATTTATGGTATTCACAGTTCATGCTTATCTGGTACGCCAATATTCCTGAGGAAACCATTTATTTTAAACCCAGGATGCAGGGACCATACAGGGCTGTCTTTTTTCTGAACCTGATAGGCAACTTTGTTTTACCGTTTCTTTTATTACTTAGAAGAGGGTCTAAAAGAAATTATACAACCATGGCATTCCTTGCTGTGTTAATCATTGTAGGTCATTGGCTTGACTTTTATCAGATGGTCATGCCGGGTGCATTGGGAGCACATTATAGTGTTGGTTGGTTCGAATTTGGCATATTGGTTTTATATGCGGGATTGATCATGTATTTTGTTGGAAGGGCATTAGAGAAAAGCCCCCTCCTGGCCAAACATCATCCATTCCTCAAAGAAAGTATCATTCATCATACATAAGTGTTGTTGCTGAAGGACATTATTAACTAAAATATTTTCAATCACATGTCAGGTTACTTTATTCTTGCGATCCTAGCCTTAGCTTTCCTGGTAACATTCCAGATTGCAAAAGCAAGCGAATATGTATCTGTGCTGAAAGGAGAAGAAAAAACCTTCCAACAGAACAATCGTATCAATGCATTTCTTTTCATCGTTTTCCTGGTACTGGGGCTGATTGGTGCCTGGTGGTGCAATGATCTTTTCTTTAAGAAGACATTACTGGCTCACCCTGCCGCATCTGACCATGGCGAGAAGATCGATAAAATGTTGTGGCTTACGTTGGGGGTAACCGGATTGGTATTTTTCCTCACCCAGATTTTGTTGTTCTGGTTTGCCTTTAAATATCAGTATACAGAAAAACGCAAAGCATATTATTTCGCACATAGTAATAAACTGGAGTTGATCTGGACAGTTGTACCAGCGATCTTCCTGACATTACTTGTTGGTCTTGGCCTTTTTTATTGGTTTAAAATAACAGGTGATGCACCAAAAGATGCTCAATTAGTGGAAATTACCGGAAAGCAGTTCAACTGGATGATGCGTTATCCGGGCAAAGACGGTGTTTTCGGTAGAAAAAATTATCGCCTGACGGATGCATCAAATGGCAATGCGCTTGGTGTTGACTGGGAAGATGGATCAAGTCATGACGACCTGGAATCAACTGAAATGCACCTCGTTGTAAATAAGCCTGTTCAATTGGTAATCAACGCCCAGGATGTTATACATGATGTGGGCTTACCACATTTCAGAATGAAGATGGATGCTGTTCCCGGAATTCCAACAACATTATGGTTTACACCAAAATATACCACCGCAAAAATGAAGGAAATCACAGGTGACAAAGATTTTGTTTATGAAATTGCCTGTGATCAGATGTGTGGCAGTGGTCACTATTCAATGAAAGGATTGATCATTGTAGAAACCCAGGAAGAGTACGACAAATGGATTGCAACTCAGAAGCCTCAATACCTCACCGTTAAAGCAGCACAAACAGAAGCATCTCCAAAAGTTGTTGCAGATACGCTGAAGACTACTGCGGTTCCTGCCTCTGCAAAGCCTATCGCCCAAAACACCCAACATTAATATTATCCATAACCATATTATAAAAGAAAATACATGAGCAGCGAAAGCATTCATCACGGACAACAGGGGGTAGCAGCGGCTTCTTCGCATGACCTTCATGAAGAGCATCACCATCATCATGGTGAAGAGTCGTTCATCTCCAAATATGTGTTCAGTCAGGACCATAAAATGATCGCAAAGCAATTCCTGATCACCGGTATGATCTGGGCGATTATTGGTGGTTTGTTTTCTGTGATATTTCGTTTACAATTAGGTTATCCTGAAATGACCTTTCCTTTCCTGGAAGATATCTTCGGTAAATGGGCTGTAGGGGGAAGAATCAGCAACGAGTTTTATTATGCACTGGTAACCATGCACGGTACCATCCTGGTATTCTTTGTATTGACTGCCGGTTTGAGCGGAACTTTTGCCAACTTTCTGATACCTCTTCAAATTGGTGCAAGGGATATGGCATCACCGTTCCTGAATATGCTTTCTTACTGGTTCTTCTTCCTGGCCAGTGTTATCATGTTTTCTTCACTGTTTATTCAAACAGGACCAGCCGCTGGCGGATGGACGATTTATCCACCATTAAGTGCGCTTGGTCAGGCATCTGAAGGATCTAAGCTGGGTATGGACTTCTGGCTTGTTTCCATGGCAATGTTTATTGTTTCCTCCCTTTTGGGCGGCTTGAACTATATCTCTACGATCCTGAACATGCGGACAAAGGGAATGACGATGACCCGGATGCCTTTGACAATCTGGGCGATCTTCTTTACGGCTGTACTGGGTGTACTTTCTTTCCCCGTATTGCTTTCAGGTGCTATCCTCCTGCTGTTTGATCGTAACCTGGGAACCAGCTTTTATCTTTCTGAAATTGTCGTAAAGGGCGAAATATTACCAAATGAAGGAGGAAGTGCGATATTATTCCAGCACCTTTTCTGGTTCCTGGGCCACCCCGAAGTATATATCATCCTGATGCCTGCACTGGGAATGGTTTCTGAGGTAATGAGCGTGAATTCAAGGAAACCCATTTTTGGTTACCTGGCGATGGTGGGTTCCCTTTTTGCAATCGCTATCCTGGCATTCCTGGTTTGGGCACACCATATGTTTGTAACCGGTTTGAACCCGTTCCTGGGTGCTTTCTTCGTGTTGCTTACCTTATTGATCGCTGTGCCTTCAGCTATTAAAGTATTTAACTGGCTCACAACATTGTGGCGCGGTAACCTGCGTTTCACGCCGGCCATGCTTTTTGCAATTGGCTTCGTGAGTCTGTTCATTTCAGGTGGTCTCACCGGTATCTTCCTGGGTAATTCTACACTGGATATTCACCTGCATGATACTTATTTCGTAGTTGCCCACTTTCATATTGTAATGGGTGTGGCTTCCTTCTTCGGAATGTTTGCCGGTGTATACCACTGGTTCCCTAAGATGTATGGCCGATATATGAATAATACCATGGCGTATATCCATTTCTGGGTGACCCTGGTTGGTGCTTACCTGATCTTCTGGCCAATGCACTATGCAGGTCTGGCAGGTATGCCTCGCCGTTATACTGACTATAGCAACTGGCATTCATTTAACATGTTTGCCGATATGAACCGGTTTATCAGTACAGTTGCAATGATCGTATTTGCCGTTCAGTTATTATTTGTGTTCAACTTCTTCTATTCCATATGGAAAGGAAGGAAAGTAACCACAAAAAATCCATGGGGATCTAATACGCTTGAGTGGACTACGCCTATTCGTCCTGGCCATGGTAACTGGCCTGGTGAAATTCCGGAAGTACACCGCTGGCCATATGATTATGGAAAAGACGGGCGTGATTATATTTCTCAGATTGAGCCTATTGGCGAAGGAGAGTCACATCATTAACAACAGGTAACTGCAGAAGGTGTTTTACCGCATGTAGTTTACCATAGAATAGTTTTTTGACAAACGATGCAGAAAGAAACAGAGGCGCAACAGGCAGGATCAGCAGTTTCAAGGAAACTGAAAGATTATTACCAGTTAATGAAGTTCACACTGAGCTTCACGGTGGTTTTCTCTTCGGTAGTGAGTTACCTTCTTGTGCCTAATGTAACTTTTGATTTCGTATCAGTTCTTTTACTTTTTGTTGGCGGGATGCTAGTAACAGGCTCTGCCAATGCCATTAACCAGGCATCCGAAAAAGATACGGATGCGCTCATGAAACGAACTTCCACCCGGCCGGTTGCGGCAGGCAGGATGAGTGTTGATGAGGCCTGGACTTTTGCATTGGTAACAGGTGTATTGGGCATTTTTATCATGGGTTATTGGTTTAACTGGACAGCTGCAGGTTTATCTGCATTCAGTTTATTCCTGTATGGTTTTGTGTATACCCCTTTGAAAAAAGTGCATTCGATTGCTGTTTTAGTAGGAGCGATTCCGGGAGCATTGCCATGCCTGATTGGATGGGTAGCTGGTACTGATGCGTTTACGGCAGGAGGCTGGATCTTGTTTTCACTGCAGTTCTTCTGGCAGTTTCCGCATTTCTGGGCAATTGCCTGGGTTGCGTATAACGATTACAGTAAAGCCGGCTTCAAGTTGCTTCCGTCTACCGGCGGTCCAACAAAGTATGCAGCAGTTCAATCGATCCTGTATTCAGTGATATTGATTCCAATTGGGGTTCTGCCATATGCCTTTGGGATGACCGGAATGGTCAGCCTGGTGATAGTGGCCATTGCCAACCTATATATGCTATGGCAATGTTTGAGGTTGTTTCAGCAAATGGATGTAAAAGCGGCGAGAAGAGTAATGTTTAGCTCATATATATATCTGCCGGTGGTTTTATTGGCGTTACTGGCAGACAAACTGTGATACTGACTTTTATAATTAGTTTTTAATCGTATGGCTAACGTGATGAGTGTACAGAGAAATAAGATACATCCCCATAAATTTACTTTGTGGGTTGGAATAGGCAGCATCATAATGATGTTTGCAGGATTAACCAGTGCTTATATAGTTAAGCGCAGTCAGGCAAACTGGACAATGTTGGAAATTCCCGGGATATTCTGGGCATCAACCATTACCATATTGCTCAGTAGCCTGACAATGTATCTTTCAGTGAAAGCATTCCGTGAGCGGAATATGAACAGATATCGTTCAATGCTGTCGTTGACTGCAATATTGGGACTGGCTTTTTTAGTGATGCAGGTAATTGGATTTTTGCAATACAAGTCAATGGACATTAGATTGGTTGGTGCCGGCTCAAATGCTTCGTATTCTTTTTTGCTGGCCATCGCCAGTTTGCACGCGGCGCATGTTTTTGGAGGTGTGATTGCACTGGTAATTATTGCCCGTAAAGCACTAAGCAGCAGGAAAAGATCATACAGCAGTGTACCTGTGGAAGTGGTTGCAACCTATTGGCATTTTGTAGACATACTTTGGATTTATCTTATCCTGTTTTTTAGCTGGATGAAATAGAAAGAAATTTTAAAACGAACCTTTAAATCAGATAACCGATATGGCAACAGCCCAAGCACAGATGGATACCAAATGGTGGAGTGGCGGTAAGAGCCCCTTCAATGTTGAGTATGGAAAACTCATGATGTGGTACTTCCTGATGAGTGACGCCTTTACATTTGGCGCCTTCCTTATTTCCTACGGAACCATTCGTTTCAGCCAGAATTACTGGCCTGATCCGAACAAGGTTTTCAATGCTTTCCCTTTTGCAGGTCACGCAAACCTACCACTTGCATTTGTGAGCTTGATGACTTTTATCCTGATCGTAAGTTCTGTAACAATGGTACTTGCTGTTCATGCCGGGCATCATATGGATAAGAAGGGTGTGATCAAATGGATGGCCTGGACGATCGTTGGTGGTATTGCATTCCTTGCCTGCCAGGCCTGGGAGTGGACGCACCTGATCACAGGAGACCATGTTGTAATGTTGGACGGTAAAATTCAGGAAATTGGAACCACTGTTTCCAAGAACCCATGGGGCCCTGAAATCCCAGGCTTAATGCATGATGGGCACCAGGTACATAAACCCGGTCCGGTTGCATTTGGTGGTTATTTCTTTGGTATAACAGGTTTTCATGGATTCCACGTTTTATCTGGTGTTGTCATAAATATCATCATGTTGCTGATGACCATCAATGGGGTTTTTGATCGCAAAGGTCATTACCTGATGATTGAAAAAGCCGGCTTATACTGGCACTTTGTGGACCTGGTTTGGGTATTTGTATTCCTTTGCTTTTACCTGATTTAATTCATTTTAATATAACGAACGATAATATGGATCATTCAAATACAGATTTAGCAGAAGTAACTTTTCATCATGCACCTAGTGGCGATGAAACAGTAAAAAGGATAATCAAAACCACTGTTATTCTTTCTGTTATTACATTAATCGAACTCGCATTGGGTTTTGGCATCTACTACATGCATAAAAACCCCGATTACAGTCATAGCCTGGTACTTTTTATTAAGGGAGTGATTGTTATTCTTTCCCTGCTTAAAGCATTTTATATTGTAGGTGTTTTTATGCACCTGGGTGATGAAATAAGGAACCTGATCATGACCATTGTAGTTCCCTTGTTATTGTTTGTTTGGTTTATAGCCGCCTTCCTGTGGGATGGAAATTCCTGGAGGAATCTGCGGAATACTCATGGAAAGTCAATACCCCAAACAGAACAACATCAGGTAACACCTGAAGCGAAGAAACCTGGTGGTGTAGAGTAAATATTTGAATAAAATAAAATAGCCTGAATGCATCATCGCGGCCAACCGGGATGATGCTTTTTTGTTTTATATAAGGATTGGAATATGAAGATGAGAAAATTTATAGCGATGCTGATGGTGATTATCCTTCCGGTTGGAAGTTACCTGCTTGTCAATAGCCTCAGCAAAGATGCTGTGTTAATGCCAAAGAGATATTTTTACGACACGGTAATTACGGTTAATCGTGATGGTAAGACTATCCAGGATACACAATGGCATAAGGTTAAGCCATTTAAATTAACCAACCAGTTTGGTAAACAGGTTGGCCTCGAAGATTTGCCAGGAAAGATAATTATAGCCGATTTCTTTTTCACATCATGCCCTTCTATTTGTCCTACCCTTACACGTAATATGAAACGACTGCAGGATGCTTTTGTTAAAACAGATACCATTGTTCGCTTTGTTTCTTTTACGGTTGACCCTGAACGTGATTCTGCGCAAAGGCTAAAAGCTTATGGCGACAAATTCCGCATCAATCATGATACCTGGTGGATGCTTACAGGTCCCAAAAAAGAGATCTATGATATCGCCCTGCATGAATTTAAAGCTAATATCGCCCAGGAGGAAGGCGTGGATACCGGCTTCATTCATACAGATAAATTATTTCTGCTGGACAAAGACAGGGTAGTTCGCGGATGGTATAATGGATTGGATAGTGTTAACCTGGACAGGCTGATTAGGGATGTTGTTTTCCTGAATATGGAGAGGGATAAAAAAGTAAAGAGAAACCTTTTTAGAAAGTAAGAGGGGAGTAGGGAATAAGGAATAAAGAATAAGGAATAAAGAATAAGGAAGTTGTTTACAGTGCTTTTGGAGAAAAAATAAAAATCCTAATTATGTTACCGGCGTCCATAAAAAAGAATGATAGAGTTGCAAAGATGCTGATTTATGTTGTTTCATTTGTTGTTTTTGCTGCTGTAGTGTTATTGTCCCGTATAAAACTGGAATTGAACCTTGGGTTTGATGTGCATGTTTTTGCAAAGATCAATGCCTTTATAAATACGATAGTTTCTTTTTTGTTATTGGTTGGATTGCTCGCAGTTAAGCAGGGGAAATATCACCTGCATAAAAAAGTAATGCTAACCGCAATCATTTTTTCAACGATTTTCCTTGTTTCATATATCTGTCATCACTTATTGTCTGGGGATACAAAATATGGAGGTGAGGGTTCGATCAGGTATCTATATTTCTTCATTTTGATCACCCATATTTTTCTGGCTGCTGTGATCCTGCCTTTTATTTTATTCACTTCTTATCGTGCTTTGGTAGCTGAATGGCCAGGTCATCGTAAGCTTGCAAAGATCACCTGGCCTGTTTGGTTTTATGTATCGGTTACCGGGGTGATCGTTTATCTCATGATCAGTCCTTATTATACATAGTCCTCGTTCCTTTTCGGTTAAATTTACAAGGTTAATTCCCTGGAGGGATCCCAGAATTTTTTGGTGAAGTCGACGATAATATCATCTTTTACTATGATGCCTTCTTTTTTCAACAGTTCTTCCATTTTTGTTGGAGTAGGGAAATGATGCTTTCCGGTAAGCATGCCATTCCTGTTTACAACCCTTTGTGCAGGAACCGGTGGATTAGATACATGGCTTGCATTCATCGCCCAGCCTACCATCCGGGCAGATAATCGGGTTCCAAGGTATTGTGCAATCGCTCCGTATGTGGTAACTCTTCCCCTGGGGATTTGTCTTACCACGTCGAAAACATCTTCAAAAAACGAGGGGGAGTCTTTAGGTTTAGCAAGGTCTTTCTGCTGAGATGCAGATTTTGAATTAGTCTTTAAATTCTTTTTTGAGGGCATTTTTTTGGGCAGTCTTATGTTCCCGACGTCTTTCTTCAGGAACATTTTTATAATCAAACGGACAATTTAAACAACCGTTACCACAGCAATTACCTTTCTCAAGATGGTATTTTGCAGTGAGCACAATATATCCCATTTCGTTATAATAGAAATCTTCCCCTTCAATAAGTTTTTTACTCATGTTATGTTTTTACGGTTACGGAAAGGGTATAGTTGAAAAGAATGCGTCTATAAAATTTTTGAAACTGCTTTAATGGGTTCCTGTTTCACCCATTCCTGCAAAATTGTTTCTTTGTCTTCAAAAAGGCTTTCAGTTAATCCAAACCGCAGATAAAATATCTTTCTGCTACCTGCTATATCCAAACCTTCATAATGGGTTTTAATCATTAGTTCGGGTCTTACAGAGGCATGAGCGTAAACATCCGGAATATCTTCCAGCAAACTAAGGCCATATAATTCAACAACTTTTTTTGTAAAGTCGTATAAATCAGGTGAATCAGTTTTCAGATGTATATAACCACCGGGAGCCAGTATTTGTTTATATCTGCGCAGAAAAAATGGATGGGTTAATCGTTTTTTTGCTTTCGAGGTTCTCAACTGTGGGTCAGGAAAGGTGATCCATATCTGTTCAACTTCACCTGAGGCAAAATAATCCGTTATTTTATCGATTTGTGTGCGAACGAAAGCAACATTATGCAAACCTTCTTCCAATGCTTTTCTTGCTCCAACCCAAATACGGTTTCCTTTGAGATCAAGTCCGAGGAAATTTCTTTCCGGAAATAATCTACCCAGGCCTACGGCATACTCCCCTTTTCCGCATGCCAGTTCTAAAGTAATGGGATGAGTATTTTTAAAATGATTTTCCCAGTTACCCCGCATATCTGATGGATACTGCAAAACATTTGGGAAGGTGGCAATTTCTGCAAAACGCTGTAATTTCTTCTGGCCCATGAAATAAAATCGAAAATGGAAAGTGGAAAATTGAAAGTAATTAAAAACTTCGCTGTTTAAGGAGATTAGCTTCCTTCCCATTTTTTAAATGCCAGTACTGCATTTAATCCGCCAAAGGCGAAGGAATTGGAAAGGGCGTACCTGATTTTTTTGGATCTGCTAACATTGGGTACAATATCCAGGTCGCATTCAGGATCTGGTTCCTGGTAATTAGCCGTTGGCGGCAGTATATTATTTAGGGTAGCCATTACCGTTGCCACCGCTTCAACAGCGCTTGTACCGCCGAGGATATGCCCGTGCATTGATTTTGTGCTGCTTACAGATACTTGTTGGGCATGAGCTCCGAATACATTTTTTATCGCGCCAATTTCCATACTGTCGTTTACCTGGGTGCCGGTTCCATGGGCGTTAATATAATCCACTTCTCCGGGTGGAACTTTTCCGTCCTCGAGTGCCAGTCGAATGGCGCGTTCTGCGCCTACCTGGTCTGGTTTGGTGATATGACTGGCATCGGAAGACATTCCAAATCCAACGATTTCTGCCAAAATGGTTGCACCTCTTGCTTGTGCAGATTCAAGTGTTTCCATGGCCAGCATGCCACCACCTTCCCCCAGTATCATGCCCTGGCGGTTTTTAGAAAACGGCCTGCAGGTATCATGGGCCACCACCCGAATTGCTTCCCATGATTTGAGGAAAGTATACGTGAAAGGTGTTTCGCTGCCTCCGGCCAGCGCCCTGTCGCAAATACCGCTTCTTATCAGCCAGAATGCATTGCCAATGGCATGATTGGAAGATGCGCAGGCAGTAGATATTGTATATACAGGCCCGGTAATGCCAAAATGCATGCTGATATTACTGGCTGCAGAATTCGGCATTGTACGGGGTATCGATAAAGGGTGAACCCTGGTTTTATTATCACGATAAAGATCCGTATATGTTTTCTCCTGTGAGACCACACCGCCGATACTTGTTCCACAGATTACGGCTGTTTTTGTACCATTATCTATGGCACAATCCATACCAGATTGTTTGACAGCTTCTTTTGCAGCAATCAAAGCGAATTGTGCAAAACGGTCCATCAGGTCGAGTTCTTTTTGATCAAAATATGCAGTGGGGTCATAACCTTTTACTTCGGCCCCGTTTTGAAAACGAACCAGTGTGGAGTCTACAGCCTCATAAGGCCCGATACCCGATTGGCCATTAATGATATTATTCCAGAATTGATCTGTATTATGGCCTATTGCAGTGATAACTCCCGTACCTGTTACTACAACTCTTCTGTCTGGCATAAGCAAGCGAATTTGAATTATAGGGAAATCGCTTTTTGCAGGCCTTCAACTGCCTGGCGAATGGTTTTAAAGTTTTGCAAATCAGTATTGGGAATATTCACATTGAAAATTTCTTCCATATCTGCCACCAATTCAACCGCATCAAGTGAATCCAAACCCAACTCCTCGAAACTACTGTCTATATTGACTTTTTCTGCGTCTACCCCTTTTTTGGTTACGATCAGGTCTTTAATTCTATCGAATACTTCTGAAGACATATGTATTATTTTCTTGTGTTACTGACTGGCGGCTAATTTAAGTTATTTACCTGATAAATAAGCTGTGTGGGGGAGATAGACAACCTTGATGGTGTTAGTGAAACGATCTTTCCAAAAGTCCGGTAACCCTCCAAAAGTTGGGAGACTTTCCAAAAGTCCTGCCTGTATGAACAAAAATCCCGGTGTTTTTCTCCTCTTTTCATGGTGTTTTACACTTGTTTGATCCCCTTACCCAAAACTATCTTTATGTAGCAAGAGCCCGTAAGCTGTTGTGGAAACAGGAAGGATAACACCTGTGTGCGTGTCAATGTGAGAATCCATTTTTTTAAACCATTTAATTGAAGTGTATGAAAAAGGTGATGTTGTTAATGGGATTTATGGCATTTGTATTTATTAGTCATGCAACCGATTGGCGAATAAATGCCGAAAAAAATAAAACAGAAGTAAAGGTCCCTGTAGAGAAATTAAATGCAGGGGTATTGTCAAATTCTATCAATGATTTTGACTGTACGGTAACACAGAAAGGGTCAGTAACAGTATATTTTGTCTCTTATGAGATTTCTTGTACTACAACCGCAAGTACTTGCAAGGCTGCTTCTACGGAAGCAATCGGCTGTGTAAAAGAGGGTATAGCCCGGATAAGAGAAATTATGCAATAAAATACATACAGGTGTTATCCTTTTTTAAAAATCAAGTAAGATGATAAAAAGACTATTTTTTTTAAATGTGTGTATACTTCTTAACCAAGTTTATAATCTGCACGCTCAAACATCAGTTCAGAAAACAACCATTTCCTATTCTTGTGTTTTCAATGTTTTATTTGAACGGGGTCAAAGATATATCCATTTTGATTCGAAACTAATATCAGATGAAACGGGTTCAGTATTTTTTTTAACACCATCTTCAAATTCAATTAATGATGAAATGCATGAAAATGAAATTACTATCCAGGCAGATACATTATTTCGTGTCATTAAAGACTTTCGAAATGAAAATTTGATTTTCGGGGATATAACTTTTGATGGAAAAGAAAAAGTATATAAGGACACACTGCATGTAATGAACTGGGAAATAAGTGAAGAGAAAAAACTAATTGACAGCTTTGTGTGTTATAGGGCTACTACTCATTTCAAAGGAAGAAATTATACCGCTTGGTTTTGTCCGGCTATTCCAATACCCAATGGTCCATGGAAGTTGGGCGGTTTACCTGGTTTGATAATAGAAGCATATGAGGACAATAAGGATTTATATTTTCTTTTGTCGGAAATACGAATGAACTATCAGTTGCCAGTTCAAAGAATTCAGCAAAATCAAAACTATCCCAACTATAATTCTTTTATTAAATACTGGAAGGATTTTTTTGAAAAACTGGCAGGTTCATTAAGCGCCCAGGAAAATCCTGATTGTGTGAGTTGCCATTCTAATTCCAAAGCAAAAGCGTATACCTGGGAAAAAATACCTTTCTAAATGCGGATGTTTCTTATCGCTTTTTTTATTCTTTTTTATTTATCATTTGTGTGGTTTACATCACTGGCACAAGAAAAATTTACATTGAAAGGAATAATATTAATGGTTGATCATCAGCCTATACAAAATGCCACCATTTCTTTAAAGAATCCAAATTCGGGTGTAATTAGTGCCTTTGCGATTAGTAAAAGCGATGGGCGATTTGTGCTTAAGAAGGAACATCTGCCTGAGGGCCAATATCAATTGGTAATCGAGCATGTAAATGCAGTAAGAGAAACAAGGCATATTTACTTTAAAGATGGCATAAAGGGATTTTCGGATACTATATTCATTTTACAGCCAGCAGTAAAACAGTTATCGGAGATATCAATCAAATCATCCCCGCTGCCTTTTTCAATTCGTGGTGATACGGTTGAGTTCAAAGCAAAATCATACAAGACAGCTGAAACCAGGAAAGTTGAAGACCTGCTCAGGAATATACAGGGCTTTGATCTTGGAACTAACGGTAAAATCAGTTTTAATGGAAAAGAGGTTGATCGTATACTGATAGAAGGGGAAGACCTTACGGAGAAAAATTACCAGTTATTATCCCGAAACCTAAATGCAAACCTGGTGGATAAGGTACAGGTAATAAATAATTTTTCAACGGACCGATTAATAAAAGAAGTAGAAAAGTCTGATAAAGTTGGCATTAACCTTACTATCGATAATACATTCAAGAATAAATTGTCTGGCAGCATTGAAGCCGGGTCGGGCCCGGGAAAAAGAGAGTACATTGATAACAATCTTGTATTAATAAATAAAAAGGTCAAGCTACTCTCATTTGTCAATTATAACGAAACTGGTTTATCAGCAAATTCAAATCTTTCATACTACTTTAATCAGGATGATAAAGAAGGAACTGTAGCAGCAAGAGAGGATGATGTAAATAGCATTATCCAAACCGGGACTATTTATCTTCCTCCATTGGGTCAAACATATATCCGGGATAATGAAGACCTGTCGGGATTTGTTATTGGATCCTGGAAGCAGGGTAAGTATGTAAAAATGAAAGCATTGGCAGGGGCGGGCCGGAGCAGACTATCAAAGGGCGCCACCGGGCTTAACCAGTATTTACCTGCTGACGGCGATTCCTGGATCATTTTACAGGAGGATAGATTCCGGTCAACTGCAAACGAAACAATTATTAAATTCAGTCTGGCCCACGATCGCGAAAAGAATAATATCGGTTCTTATACTGCTGATATTTTTGCAAATAAATCAGAAAACAAATATGGTAATACTTCATACGGGGCTATTACAGATACACTGAACGAAAATCTAAAGAATCAGGGATTGCAATATCTCATAGGTGGAAATGAAACATTTCGGCTGCGTAAAGGAAGGGTCCTTAAAGTAAACCTGAAACTTATAAAAGAAGATCTGTTGCAGAATTTTCAGGCAAACACCAATCGCTACCAGGATTATTTTATGCTTGATTCCAATTATCGTTTATTCAGCCAGCAATTGAAAGGTGATTTATTATCGCAGGAAATTGATTTCAGATTAGTCGGACGGAAAACCAAATCAAGCTGGTATACCGGGATCAGGATGTTGCATGAAACTACTGCTTATCAGGCAGCATCAAATGCCGCTGATCCCAGGTCGCAATCCATAGTTATTCTAGGTCAATCGCCTTCCGTTTTTAATTCATTTCGGACTGCTGTTTACGGAATATTGACCAAGCCAATATATAAAAAAGGGGAATTAAGTGTTGGTGGTAATATAGGATTTGGAACTGTCAGAATAGAGCAGCAAGATAAAAACGATCAGCTAACTGCTCCTGTTTACAGGGGGGTGATGGGTTATCAATATGCTCTTTCTCCTGTAAAGAATATATCTTTTCAATACAGTTTTAGCGGCCAGTTGCCTGAGCGGGTAAATTTTCATCCTTTATATCTGTTATCAGGACTTGCCACCATTTTGAACCCGGCAGAACAACTTGTAAATCGCAAGAACCATGCGGTCAGTTTTTCTTATGCTTCGCATAACCTCATTAAAGGCAGCGGATTTGTTTTCTATGCTTCATTTTCGCATACTGATGGCGCGTATTCATATAGTACAATGCGTACGCCATCATACGGATTTCTTTATTATCTGGTGCAAAACGGAAATAAGTTTGGGACCGCGAATATGAAGTTCGATAAATTTATTAATAGGATCAGGATAAAGGTTTCGCTTCAGCTTTCCACAGTTGTTTCGGCCAGTGATCTTGTTTTTAACGAAGTACTGAGCAGGAATAAGATGAATAATTTTAGCATCCAGCCAAAGGTTGTTACAGCTTTTAAGTTTCCGGTAAACCTGGAGGCATCATTAGCGGCTATGTATATGCTAAACGAAACCATTCCGGAGACTGGTACAATCAGCCGGTTTAGTTTATGGCAATACCAGGGTTATGGAAAATTAAAGGTCAGGGCATGTGAAAAAATATATTTCGCTGCCATGTATAACTATTATCTGCTCGCCCCTCGGAACTTTTTTAACACCATGGATCTATATGCAAATTTTTCCCTGAATAAGTCCTGGACCTTCTCAGCAACGTTACATAATTTATTTAATGCATCTTCAATCGTCCAGCGCCAGTTTAGTGTTAACTCCGTTTCGGAGCAGCGGTATGAATTGGTTAACCGCTACCTGATAATTAAAGCTCAATGGATTTTTTAATTCGATTAAAAACGTTGTAGTTGGGGTAATGTAAATGCAAAAAAAATCCCCTTCCGTTAATGGAAGGGGATCAAAGCTGTAGGGGGAGGAGTCGAACCTCCACGGAGACGTTAGCATCTGCACATCGATGTCGGATTGCGAATCCGGCCGCTTGAGTGGTCAACCCTAGTCGGTTCTGCTGCAGACAGAATCGGCGTTATGCAGTGTTTATCCGGTTATCCCCACCCTCGAGACAAGAGGGCATGTCTGCCGAAAGTTTCATCACCCCACAGTGTAACCGTTCAAAAGAACTTGTGAGTGCAATATTAAAGAAATATGGCCTTATTTTGCGAATAATTCAATAAAAATTTTGTAATTATTGAAATTATTTAAATATTTGTAATAGGTATTGAAAATATTTAAAAACCCTTTTGCAAATGGCTGGTAAATTAAATCTTGACAAACTTGATCTGCAGATCATTCATGCCATGATGGAAGATGCAGGAATCTCTTATGCCGACCTTGGTAAAAAACTCTTTGTTTCGGGAGGAACGATTCATGTTCGCATCAAGAAACTACAGGAGATGGGCATTGTGAAAGGTACAAAACTTAATGTAGACCTCAAATTATTAGGTTACGATATTACCGCTTTTGTTGGGATCTTCCTGGAGAAGAGTTCTTTATATGATGTTGTTGCGGAGGATCTTAAAAAAATACCGGAGATCATCAGGCTAAATTATACAACAGGTAACTACAGTATGTTCCTGGAAGTTGTTGCAAAAGATATTAACCAGTTGCGTTATGTTTTGCACGACCAGTTGCAGAAAATTAAAGGCATTGAAAGAACAGAAACCTTTATATCCCTCGATGAAAGTCTTAACAGAAATGTACAGGTTGCAGGTTAATTTCCTTCAGCGTAAATAAGAATTTGTTTTTGTGTATAAGCGGGTTTCGATAATCTGCTTAATTGTTTCTTAAACATCAGTTTTTGCAAAAGAAATTCTTCCGCTCCATCTTGCTCCTGGTTTTCCTGAATCTCGTGGTAAAACCAGTCTGGATCTTTGCTATCGACAGGCAGGTTCAAAACCTTACAGGGTTTAGTGAATATGGACATTATTTCGCACTATTAAATCTATGTATCGTACTTAATTTTCTGCTCGATCTTGGGATCAGCACTTATTTTAACCGTGAGATTGCAGCACATCAGCAAAATGGTGTTAGCCTTTTTTCTGATTCGCTGAATGGAAAAATCTGGTTGAGTTTTTTATTTGCACTGGTAATTTTTTCTGTGGCGTATATGTCTGGCATCAGGGACTATAAATTGCTTCTGATGTTGGTGATAATGCAGATAGGCAGCAGTGCACTGTTATTTGTTAGAGCTTATCTTACTGCAGCACAGCATTACAGGCAGGATGCGGTTATTTCCATTACAGACAAATTATTTGTCATTTTATTTGTTGGTGCGATTATCCTGTTTCCCAATCTTACCGGGCCAATCACCATATTCCGGTTTGTAACGATTCAGGTGGCAGGCATCGCTTTTGCCATTGCCCTGGGGTTGTTTTTTCTTTACCGCAATATTGAAAATTTTTCTGTCAAGCCATTTGCCGGGTTTAGAAAAGAAATTCTTTTTTCCAGTCTCCCTTTTGCAGCCAATATATTTTTTATGACAGTCATGTTAAGGTCTGTTGGTTTCCTCCTGGAAAGGTTGCATGCTGATGGCGCTGCTGAAGCTGGCATTTATGCCGCAGGATTCCGGCTCATGGATGCATTTAATATGGTTGGTTTCCTCATGGCAGGATTTTTATTGCCTTTCATTTCCCGGCATTGGCAGGAAATCAACCGGTTTTCTCCGGTGTTACTTGCCTGCCGTCACCTGCTTATGCTGGGTAGTCTTTTTGTGGCTGCATTTTCCCTCGCAGCACCTGAATACATAACCGGCTTATTATATAGCCGAAATGATCCACATACGGTTGAAGTTATAAAGATCATCCTCCTGGCCCTTCCTGCCCTTTCACTTATTCATATTTATGGAACAACGTTAACTGCTACCCGAAATATTCAAACATTTCTCCGTATCACTCTTTTCTTTTCTGTGGCTACCGTTGTGCTGAATCTAATTTTTATTCCGCTTTATGGTGCAAAAGCATGTGCCATCATTGCAGTTTCAGCACAGAGTTTATATGCCATTGTCCTAATATATTTTACCCGGAAAAGAACCGGTATTAAGCTCGAATTAAATTATATGCCCTTTTACATCGCTGCAGGTATCCTTTGTTTCATGATCATTCGAATTACCAGCCAATTCAATGGCCCGGTACTATTAAGCGCGTTTGCCACCGTTTCCCTGCTTACTGTCCTATTCTTTTTTAAATCAGGTATTTCTTTTCAGCAGATCAAAAGCCTCCTGATTGAAAAATGAGGTATTTTTATTGAAACAGATTTTGTGTCATGACATTATACGATGAAATATTTTACCGCTTTAAGAAACATTCGAGGTTTTTAATGCTTATCGTTTTACTGCCTGTTTTAACTGCGATTATACTGAGCCTGGTATTGCCTAAAGAATATCTCTCCAGTTCCAGTATACTGCCTGTTAACTCCAGGTTAAGCGATAAGGCCAGGTTTAGCAGTGATGAAATTGCAGAACTGTATTCCGCTTTTGGATCGGGAGATGACCTCGACAGGTTATATGCCACCGCCAGGTCAGGATCTGTGATTATGAAGATGGTTGACAGTTTTAACCTGACCGGTTATTACAGATTGCAACACAAAAAATCATTAGCCCGCGAAGCTGCAGCAAAAGAATTAATCTCGTCGATAGACATTCGTAAAACAGAATATGGTGAACTGCAAATCAGGGTATGGGATAAAGAACCCCAGATGGCTTCTTACATCTGTAATGCCATTGTGGACAGGATTGATAAAATCCATAAAGAACTTTACCAGGACTTTTATGCGGGCTCCGTACAAAAAATGGAGCAGATATATTCTCAGAAATTATCTTCGGCAAGGGCAGCTGATCCCGGCCTGGAAAAAAATGATTCTTCCCTTTTCCTTACAGGTGAACTTGCTGCATACCGTAAATCAATAACCGATTTCAGGATGGCCATGCTAAATCCTCCGCCTACACTAATGGTTCTTGAAAAAGCATTTCCATCGGTAAAGCCGGATAAACCCAAACTATTGCTGAATGTTGTACTGACTTTCCTGGTCAGTTTATTCACCGGTATCGCAGCAGTGCTGCTTTTTACGAGCGATAAAAGCAGGGAATCGTGAATGCCAGGGCTAATACAATCAATTTTTTCCATGTGAGGGGTTGGCTGATAGCAGCGATGATGCTTGGTGTTGTATTGTCCCTTTTTACTGGAAAAGTCTTCTATCTGGCAACGGGGCCGGTAATTTTGCTCTTACTTACCGGATTGCGGAATATTGATTTCTTATATTTCCTGTTGATTTGCTGTATCCCTTTTTCGGCCGAATTACAAGTAACAGAACAGTTGGGTACCGACTTTCCGGACGAACCTATAATGTGGTTATTATCTGTTCTGCTGATCTTCCATTTTATTTTATACCGAAAGGAGATCGGTGAAAGGAAGATCAATTCATGGATCATCAGATTGCTTTTATTGCATCTCGCATGGATATTGGTGAGCAGTATTTTATCTCAATATCCACTGCTTTCCATGAAATTCCTGGCCGCAAAAAGCTGGTATATACTGGCATTGGGCCTTGGTACCTGGTATTGTTTGAAGGACAGAAGAGATGTTTTCAAAGTGGCGGTAATATTAATGGCAACCATGCTCCCTGTTGTTACGCTGATCTTTTTACAACATTTTCAAACTGTATTTTCCTTTGAATCTGTAAATGCCAGTGTGCAGCCTTTTTTCCGTAACCATGTAAACTACGGTGCATTCCTGGTTTGCATGATTCCATTACCCATTGCCGGATTTATACTTTTCCGGCGCTTCAGATGGATATTTGGCTTCATCATCATTTTTTGGCTGGCTGCCTTATTTCTTTCATATTCAAGAGGTGCCTGGATGGCCCTTGTAGTAGGCGGAGTAACGGTATTGGCTATACGATATAAATTTTTGCATTGGCTGACTGGGTTTTTCTTTCTCCTGCTGGCAACGGTAATTCTCTATTTAGGATCCGGGAACAGGTATTTGAATTACCGGCCTGATTTTGAGCGAACGATCTACCACCAGGAATTTATGGATCACCTCAAAGCCACATACCGGTTAACTGATTTGTCCACTGCGGAGAGATTCCATCGCTGGATCGGCGGAATGCGCATGACAGAAGGCCATTTGCTGCATGGGTATGGTCCAAACAGTTTTTTCTACGAGTACAAGCCATATACCGTAACTGCTTTTCAAACTTATGTGAGTAAAAATGAAGAGCAGTCAACTGTTCATAATTATTTCCTGCTTCTATTGATAGAGCAGGGAGTTCCGGGTTTGCTTACTTTTTGCCTTCTGTTAGGGGCGCTTTTTTACTACGTTCAGCAATGGTATCACAATGCATCTGATAGAACAGAAAAAGTTTTCGCTGCTACTGTAGCGGCAATTTTGGGCATGATTGTTTCGCTAAATATGCTCAGCGACCTGGTTGAGACGGATAAGATAGGCGGATTGTTTTTTATTTGCCTGGGTATTTTATGTATCCGGAAAACAGCATTTCAGTCTGTAAAATCTGGTAATTAAATGATATTTCAGCGGCGCACATCCATAGCATCCCGCAAGCCATTTCCAAGAATATTAAAAGCGAGTACGAGTAACATAATGGCCAGTCCGGGTATGATGGCCAGCATGGGATTATGTGTGATAATGAAATTATAATTCTCTTTTATCATCAGGCCCCAGCTGGGTTGTGGCGATTGTACACCAACACCCAGGAAACTTAGCCCGGCTTCCATTACAATGGCGCTCGCAAAGTTTGATGCGGCAATAACTACAACCGGGCCCAACACATTGGGAAGTATATGCCTGAATAAGGTACGTCCATGCGAGAACCCAAGGGCCTTTGTGGCTTCTATGTATTCCAGTTCGCGTATGCCCATAACCTGCCCCCGGATTATCCTGGCAACACTTACCCAAAGGGTTAAACCAACGGCAATGAATACCTGCCAAAATCCCTTGCCCAGCGCCATTGTGATGGCAAAAACAAGGAGGAGGGTAGGAATACTCCAAACCACATTGATAAACCACATGATGATATCGTCTGTTGTTCCCCGGAAATACCCTGCCAGAGAACCCAGCAAAATCCCGATCAATACTGAAATGATCACTGCTATTAAACCAACACTCAGGCTTACCCGGGTGCCTATGATCAGGCGGCTGAAAATATCCCTTCCATATTTATCTGTTCCGAGCCAGAATCTTTTGGTTTCGATATGATATTGATCTCCCGAAACCAATACTGCCTTTCTTTCTGAAATGTTTTCATCCAGGTATTGCTGAAATACCAGGCTGTCTTTTTTATATTCAAATCCATTGATTGGTACATATTGGAAATCATCAGGTTTTCCGGAAATGGTTCTTTTTAAGAACCCTGTTTTCTCAATAATTTCTGTTTTTTTTATGGCCAGGAATTGCTGTTTGTATCCGGGATGTTTCCCTCCAATTTCAATGATCATTCTGTTTGCATTAGGTGAATGATCGGGTGCGAGCCAATAGGCAAAGATGGCAATCAAAATGGTAAGGACTATAATCAATAATCCAGCCATGGCCGTTTTATGCTGTTTGAGTTTCTTCCAGGCGGCCTGTTGAAATGAAAATGGCTGATCAGACATATCCCGAAAGTACAAATCATTTTAGTTTTCGCCCTTTCCATTCGTAAGAACCTGCCTGCCCCAGAAAGCCCGCGATCACTGTATATAAAATATGAAAGGGTTGAGCAGGCAAGAAATAATAGAGCAATGATGTCTTTTTATAGAAGCGTGCAACGGGAATAAGAAAGACAAGTTCTATTATTGTTTTTACCAGGATAAGCATTATTAATGCTGAAGCTAAGTGTGTTGTAAACAAAACATAGATAAAAAGGGCCAGTAACAAAGAATTTAAAAGATAAACGAGCATCAATACATAAATTATTCGTTTATCGTGATACACCAATGCCTTACTTGCCCATCGAATCCGTTGGTTTAAAAAAGCCTTAATATTTTCAGCCGGTTTGGTTTCTACGATCGTATCCGGGGAAAGGCAGTACATTACTTTCTTCGGGTTTAATGTATATATTTTATGCATTAATAACATATCATCCCCTGAAGCAATTTGGTCGATACCGGAAAAACCACCTACTGTTTCAAATGCCTTTTTTTCATAGGCGAGGTTGGCTCCGTTGCACATCGTATGAAATCCACTATACACAGATGCTGCTGTAATGCCCTGAAGGGAGAGAAAATCAAGACTTTGGAAAATGTGTAAGGCCTTTTTCTCTTTAGAAAAAGTAACAGGGGCTGCTATGAAAACCGGAGTATACGTTTCATAAAAAGAAACTAAAGTGCTTAGCCATTTTTTGGGGAAAATGCAATCTGCATCTGTAGTAATGATCAATGTTCCCGAAGATATTTTTATAGCTGCAGTAAGGGCATTTTTTTTACCACCTCCTGATCCGTCAGGGGTAACCATGTCTTTTTCAAGGCTGAGCAGGTGTATGCCAGCATCTTTATAACGTGTAACAATACCAGCTGTTTCATCAGTAGAATGATCGTCAGCTACAATGATTTCAAGGAGATCTTTAGGATAATCCTGTTCAACCAAACTATCAAGGCATGCGCCAATATTATTTTCTTCATTTCTCGCTGGAATGATGACGGATATTTTTGTTGTTGGTTTTGCATCAACCGGCATTATGTATACCGGCATTTTTTTCCAAACCTGGCGGTAATAGATAATAAGTATGCTGTATAAAAACAACAATATGATGGAGGGTATCAGCAGGATCATACAGGCGGTAGGTTTTGATGATCCGTACAATAGGCCAGTGCCCTGGCAATTACATCGGCATAGCGGGGGTGCAATACCTGGTGCCCGGCATCAAGGATTTCCATACGGCACCATTGTTCCATGTTTTTTACGAAAGTTTCTCCGAACTCCGGAACGATGATACGGTCATATTTTCCAAAGATCAGGTAAACTGGGGTATTGTTTTTTCTGATGGATGATTTTACTTCACTTAACCGGGGCGTGAACTTGCGCATGGTGGTCCATACCAGGTAAACTTTTTGTCGCATATCCGTGTCATCAATATAGCGATGTACAAATTTCATAATGCTTTCATTTACCATTCCTAATTTTTTCCCGGCTGTTAGAAGGCTGTTGAACCAGGCAGGGTTTTTCATGGTATACCTGAAAACATTTTTTCCCACGAATGTTTGCGTCGCAAACAAATACCAGGGATTTGCTTTCAACCCATCCGGGGCTATCAGAACAATATAATTGATCTTCTCCGGAACTGTTTCGAATAAAGTCAGCACAACCCTTCCGCCCATGCTATAGCCCATCAGTCCGAAAGGCTTTTCTCCAATTTCGGGACAAAGGCTGATGATATCCACTAATCCGTTTATGGAGAGTTCTGTTTTTTCCCGCCAGATGGTTTCTCCGTGAAAGGGTAGGTCAATGGCAATGATGGTGTGGTTAGATAATTCAGCAGCCAGGTGGTCAAAAGTTTTGGCAAATTCCCCAAATCCATGAAAGCAAACCGTGAGGTGCGGCCCTGAGCCGGATTTGCGGTAGTGGATGGTTGAGTTCTGGTATGTTAAATAATGGGAGGTCATTGATCAGTATAAATACAAAGTATACTATTTGCAGGATCTTTATTTAAATAATTGAAAATCAGCAGTTTGTATAGTAAAAGCCTATTAGCAAAATTCATTTGATTACAATTACGACTATAAAAATAATCTGAAATAATCCCCAAATTATATTATTTTTGATTTAGTTGCATAACTAACAATATGCCAAACAACCAATTTAAGCGAGGGGAATTATACAGTTTCATTACCGGTAAGGCGTCAACGGCGCTGGCCCGCCGTTTGCAGAAGAATTTCAAGCAGAATGGCGTGGAAATTACCATCGAGCAATGGAGCGTGCTATATCATTTATGGAAACAGGACGGGCTGAGCCAGCAGGAATTGTGCAACGCCACTTTCCGTGATAAACCGAGCATAACCCGGCTGGTGGATAACCTCGAAAAACTAAAATTAGTGCGGCGCGTATCGTCCAAAGAAGACCGGAGGATGAACCTGATATATTTAACGGATACGGCCAAACGAATTCAGGACCAGACAATGGATCTCGCCAACCAGACCCTTAATGAGGCGCTGGTAAATGTAGATCCCGGGGATATTGAATTGTGTAAATCGGTCTTGCAACAGGTGTACGATAATCTCAAATAATTTCATCAATATTAAATTCTGAAACATGGCAACTGATGTAAAAACAGCAAACACACTCAAAGGAGCAGAGTGGCTGATACGGGAAAGTAATCCTTCAGAAACGTTCATCCCTGAAGAATTCAATGAAGAACAGAAGATGGTGATAGACATGTGTTATAGTTTTCTGCAAGCTGAAATTCATCCTGTTTTGGCTCGTATTGACAGCCTGGAACCTGGATTGATGCCATCACTGATGGTAAAAGCGGGGGAGCAGGGATTGCTTGGGGCATCCATACCGGAAGAATTTGGTGGTCTTGGAAAAGATTTCATTACATCTACACTTGTTAACGAGGGCCTGGGAGGAGGACATTCATTCTCAGTTGCCATTGCCGCACATACAGGTATCGGAACGCTGCCTATTTTATATTTCGGTACGCCTGAACAGAAATCAAAATATATTCCTAAGCTTGCCAGTGGTGAATGGAAGGGAGCATACGGACTTACCGAGCCCAATAGTGGAAGTGATGCACTTAGCGCTAAAACAACAGCTAAACTTAGTGAAGACGGAAAGCATTATATATTAAACGGACAGAAATGCTGGATTACCAACGGAGGTTTTGCAGATATATATACTGTATTTGCCAAGATCGATGGCGATAAATTCACTGCATTTATATTGGAACGCGGAATGGAAGGATTCACACAGGGCCCGGAAGAACACAAAATGGGTATCAAGGGATCATCCACCGTTCAACTATATTTCCAGGATTGCAAAGTGCCTGTTGAAAACCTGCTGGGTGAGATCGGAAAAGGCCATGTGATTGCGTTCAATATTTTGAATATCGGCAGATTAAAACTTTGCGCTGCCGCACTCGGTGGTACAAAATCAACTTTGGATATTACCATTCAATACGCCAAAACAAGAGAACAATTCAAACAACCAATTGCCAATTTCGGTGCTATTCAGCATAAGCTGGCTGATGTGGCCATACAGACATGGGTAGCCGAAAGTGCATTATACCGCACCGCCATGTGGGTTGAAGACATGGAAAAAGAACTCCTGGCAAAGGGCCAGCCATTCAATGAGGCACTGTTGGGTGCTGCAGAAGAATATGCTGTAGAATGTGCCATGCTTAAAGTTTTTGG
>JAHEEX010000126.1 GCA_024640465.1 Sphingobacteriales bacterium
GTGGGGTAGCCTTTGGCGTGAGTACTCAGTTTTGGGTAAACCATTTCATATGCATTGAGCAATTCATTCATCCATGTTACACCGGGCCAGCGAAGAGTTGTTTTCTCTCCGTACAACTTTTTGGTCATATCCATTTCCGAAATGAATTTGGTTCCCTTTCCGTCTCCTTTATAATGCCACATGGAACTGCTGTATATCAAACCTTCGATCCTGTATTCATTGGCATAGAGTAACATTCGGATATAAGAGTCGACATCGTCAATTTCTCCGTCGGTTGTCACAATAGTACGTGGTTTGATGCTATGTTCCTGTTGCGTGAATCCGGTGAGAAAAAAAGCCACTGAAAAGAACGTGAGGAGGAATTTCATCTGAAAAAAATTTTTCAAGTTAGATGTTGATGATTCATTTATTTTCCGGCAGTAAGCCTGTACATCAATAAAGCAGATCTTTTAATCAAAAAGGGAAAACTTTTCAAATCAATTGTCTCACCTGGTGCATGTGCGCCTTTGCCCAAAGCCCCTAATCCATCTACACAATCCAGGAATTCAGCCACATAAGAAATATCACCAGCCCCCCTTGATCCGGGATCGCCCGCTACTGCAGGGCCCATGCCCAGATCTTTTGATATCTGGTCAATGACGGCCAGGATTTTATTATTGCCTTCCGTTGGTGCCATGGAAGGAATGCCATCAGTAAAATGAATCGTTGCTTTTGTGCCCGGAAGATTATTGGCCACGATGGCACTCATTTTTTTACGGGCTTCATCTTTTTGTTGTGCGGTTAAAAAACGGAGATCGCCGTGAACTTTTACAACAGGGGAAATAATATTATCCTTTCCAATGACGGTTCCGTAAGCTTTACTTTCATTATAATTTACTTCTGATCCGCCTACAATGAGACCCGGATTAAAAGTGAGATATTTTTCAGTGCTTAATGAAGTCCTGAATTCATTGATGATCCTGGCTGCTTCATATACGGCACCATAGCCCACTTTATCATTGAAAATGCCCGACGAGTGCGCTTGTATGCCTTCCACTTCAAGAAGCCAGGAGCTTGCACCTCTCCGGGCGGTAGCAATAATATTTGTGCCTGTTGCACCTTCAAAACCAAGCGCGATATCACTGTGTTTAGCACGGTCAATAAAATCTCCGCGACTAACGGAATGAGGTTCTCCTCCCCTTTCTTCATCGCCGGTAAAGTAGACCGTGATGTTTGTATCATCCAGCAAACCATACATATTAAGTGCCTGTAATGCTATGATAGCTACTACATCACCGCCTTTCATGTCGTTAGCGCCCTGGCCCGTTGCAGTTGAATCATTCAATATAGTGAAAGGGGAAAAAGGCATATCGGGTTCAAAGACGGTATCCAGGTGACCGATCAGGAAAAGCTTTTTCCCTTTTTTACCTTTTCTTTCCGCAACCAGGTGACCGGCGCGTTTCAGGGAATCTGGCATGGAAACCCATGTACACGTGAACCCTGCTTTTTCCAGTTCTTTTTTATAGAGTTCACCTACCTTCTTGACGCCTGCAATATTGAGGGTCCCGCTATTGATATTAACCGATTCCTTCAACAGGTTCATTGCATCCGGTAAATGTTGATCGATATAAGCGATCACCTTTTTTTCTATATCAGAGGGTCTCTGAGAAAATGCAGCCGGTAAAAAAGAAAGGGATAGAAAAACGAAAAGCACGCTTAATCTTTTCATAAAAAGCATTGTAAGCCTAAAATACGATTAATCAGGAATCGGATTGGATTTTATCCGGCCTAAGTATTTTCCAGGAAGATTTTTTACTTGCTATTGCTCACAAACGCAATATGCTTACTATCCGGGCTCCAGGATGGCGTATTGATCGTGCCCTGCCCTCCATATAAATACGCAATAACTCTTGGAGCACCACCAGACGCCGGCATCAACTGCAGCATTACCCTTTTATAAAATGGATGGTCGCCGGGAGCTACTGTAACAGGGAATGAAATAAAAACAATCCATTTGCCGTCTGGCGAAATATGGGGGAACCAGTTGTTGTGTTCACTAAAGGTAATTTGCTCCTGCCCGCTTCCATCAGGTTTCATCCGCCATATTTGCATGGTGCCCGATTGGGTGGAATTGAAATAGATATACTTGCCATCCGGTGAGAATTCCGGTCCATCCGCGAGGCCGGCATTATTAAAAGTCAGCTGGACTTCAGCTCCGCCGTCAATTCGTTTTTTGTAAATATTATATGCCGGGCTTTTACTGATACGCTGCGCAGTGTATACTACTTCTTTATTGTTTGGGTTCCAGCCATGTAAATAAGAAGGCGTGCTGTCTGTTACCAAAGTTGGTGTTCCTCCCGTCAAAGGCAAAACATAAACAGTGGATCCGCCTCCGGGACGCCCATTTAAATGATGACTGATGCCGAGCATTTTACCGTCAAATGATATGAGGTGGTCATTATTATTTCTGTCTGCGAAACCGGTGTTTAATTTTCCCCTTATGCCCCCTTCAACGGGTATGGAATAAATTGAACCCTCCTGGTTAAACAACAATCTCTTTCCATCAGGCATCCAGTTGGGTGCTTCAAACCTGCCGGCATCTTCATAAATGATTTTACGCTTCCCATCAAAAACATTCATGACTTCCATCCTGCTTGATAAAACACCATCCCTGTATCCATCATGTGTATCCGGTACCGTTCTTTCTATTCTTACATTCCAGGCCATACCCTCCTCTTTTACATCGGGGTTATGGCTGCAAACGAATAATCCTGCCAATGCTTCTTCCGGCATCTCAATCATCGAAGTTCTTCCTACTTCCTGCAGTGGTTCTCCCGGATTAGCAATGCGCATGATAAAAATTTTACCGGAACGCTCCAGTTGAATTATTTCAGCATTTCTTTTTGCAGGAAATATTTCATCTTCAGGGTCCCGCATATAAGCCCCTCTCATTCTCCTCCATTGCATTCCGGTTAAACCATCACCATGAACTACTGCACTCATCTGTGCGGCATCCTCCTGTTCTGATGCCCGAACCATCCAGCCTATTTTCCGATGTGGGTCTTTCCCGTTACCCAATAACTTAACATTAGCCGTTAAAATAAAATCACCTTTAATTTTAGAAAAGGCATAATGAAATTCATCACGGTTGAACCATATATTATAACCGCCACCTGTGATCTGATAGCTTTGGTCTTTCTGGTCAAACAACACTGATCCTTTGATTTTCGGGTTGCCAATATCTGCATTTCTTTCAAAAATGCCTGTACTTGCAGATTGGGATTTTGCCAGTTGACTCATAATGGCTAACGCAATAAAAATGATTGATTTCATAATCAATTGTATCAGTTATATCGGACACCATTAAATTAAGACAATTATATAAGAAGGTGGCTACAATTTACTTCCGGCTGCTATTCATGTATTTCTGATTGATCACAGACTCCATGGTTTTATTAAACACTTTGCTTTCTACCCACGAAATAATATCCAGGTATGCAAAGGAGCGGGTTTCATAGCGACTTTTTTCCAGGTGGCGGATCTGGTCATAGAATTTTTCGAGCCTTGCCCTGATCTCTTTTGGCGGATGGTCAAAACTGTGTTGCAGAAAATCAAAGATGGCCCTTTCAACATCAGTGAGGTTTTTCATTTTAGCAAAAAACCGGTGTACCGATTTACTTAACGAATCAAGGATATCGTAATTACCCAGCTCATAATGACTAAGCAGATGAACCAGCCGGGCGTAACATTGGAGATCGATGCGCATATCTACAGGGCCATGTATGATACGGTGTAAATAATCAATGGCACTGTCAAAATCCCTGCTTCCAAAAAACAACGATGCGATCTTATAGTTGAAAAGCATGATCCTGTGCGGATCTACGAAAAGTGCATATTCGGCGAGGTTGCTTTCAATTTCCGGTACCAGTTTAACTCCTTCCGTAAAGGTTCCTTTCATCAAATGTCCATTGATCCGTGCACTGTTAATATAGATAGACGTGTGTACCCTGAAGTTATCATGTTTATTGGCCAATGGGGTCAATGCAAAAGCTTCAAAAGATTCCAGCGCCTGGTCGAAGCCCCTGAAGTTGCGCAAAGCAAAATGTGCATTTAGCAAACTATGAAGACCCTTGATATAGTGCCCCGTTTCAATGGTAATCATCAACGGTTGCGCAGTGTAAAGGTCTACCCATTTTACCGCGTACTGGTAATTGAGCAGAAAGTCCTGCCTGATAAATGCATACCAGCAATAACTTTGGTATAGGTAAAGTTGTTCATAAAAACCGGACACTTCATTTAAGTCAGCCGGCAGGTAATTTTTAAAAAACAGGTTTACATCTTTTTCCTCATTTTCATTACGCGTATGTCCATTAATTACATACCATCGATAAAGCAAAAGGGCGAGGTTTGAAAGTCGGGTTACCCTTTCTATATGCCTGCTCACATCCATGGATTCCTGGGCGAGCATCTGGGTTTTTTCAGGGGAGCTCCGCGTGATATGGAGGGTTTCAATCTTTTTCTCCAGCGATATCAGCTGAACAAGGGTATTGAACTTTTGGTTGGTCTGGGCCAGTTCTTTTGCTTTATCCAGGATCTTCAGGCTTTGTAATTTCAACCCCTTATTATAAAGCAGACGTGCATTGTCGAGGTGTTCACTGAGTTGCAGGTCGATACTGTCTTTGGATTTCAGCAATCTCAGGCTGGCAAGAAGTTCCTTATACAAGTGTGTCTTAAGGTTGGCCAGTTTTGATTTGTTTAGTGAGCTGATCTTCCTGAACAGGACCTTCTCGTCATATTCATCCATACTATCCAGGGCATCAAATAATTGCACAACCTTGAGATCTTCTTTATCAGAACTTCTCTTAATATATATTTTGAAATGTCTCTTTTCAGCCTTTTCCAAAGATTTTACCAGCTGAAAAAGAGCATCAGAAAAACGTGTTGACATCAATAGGTATTTTTAATAAAACCCAGTACAGGCAAGCATTTCGCCGGTATAAACCTCTTTTGGCATCATATCTCAAGGGTAAACCTGTTTTGATTAGGACCATGACAGGCTGTACTTTTGAATTGTTAATCAAGCGAAGGGACCAGGGTCGGAAAACAGTGGGAAGGTCCCAATAGCTCAAACAAAGAATTTTTACCTTTTTTCATATGGCAAGCAATCGTTGATGGTCGGCTGTTTTTACAGCGGACCTTTTTTTTATTAGCCACTTAACTGGCTGGTGGATTGCTTTCGTTGATGACCGGATTAAAATTACAATAACTCGGTAACATGGAAAACTAAAATTCCTCTTCCTCAATAGAATCCCTTTTTCCAGTGCATGCACAAAAAAAGAGTGCCGGCCAATTGACCGACACTTTGCACAGATTCTCATGAGTGTTTTCTGAGCTTTCGGGGTGTGTTGCTTATTTACCTGCTTTCCTGTCAATCTGGATCCTGCTGATTAATGGATTTTCGGTACGTGATACTTCAAAAACCAAAGACCGGCTTCCAAGCTCTTCTTTAAGGAAAAGATAATTCCTGGAAATGTCTGTACCATCCAGTACTTCTTCAAAAAGGATATTTCCATCCTGGTCTTTGATAACTACGTTAAGTTTTACGTTTTCAGGGTTTTTAATGTTAAGCTTGTAAACCGGCTGGGTGTTTTTGTATCCGGCAAAGGTTACAACAGCTTCAGGTTCTGTTTGACTTGCGTGGGCAGCTGTAAAAATAAACGAAGAGCCCATTAATAAAAATACGGTTGCTAAATTTTTCAAGTTCTTTTTCATAGTAAATAATTTATTTGTTAAAAAAAATTTGTGACAAAACTGTGGTGGCAAACAAAGCAGTTGATTGGCAAGAATGATGATAAGTTTCTGCTGCAGCTAATGACCCGGTTAGTTTCCCAGGTTTCATTGTTGATACAAAAGTATGGCGGGTTTTTTCGGTGTGCAAGTCGGGTTTTGCTTCAAATTATGACCTTTAAATCATATTGATAACCCTGAAAGTCTTTACTGGTAAGGGTTATACACATTTTATCACTTGACCGCCAACACTAAATGAGCTGTAATTTATTATTCACTTAACATTCATGTAACACTTCGTACAATTCTATTGATATTTTGTTCAGTCATAATAAAATAAACGCATATGCGTTAAGGTTAGCCCCAAAAAATATACAGATTATTCATGCAACGCATGCATTGTGTATGAATAACGACAGCCCACTCAAATGAAAGTTCTTATACCTGATTCACTGTAGGTTTCACGAAATGCTTTTGGTGTTACGTTTTTTTTCTTTTTAAATAGCCGGTTAAAATGCGACATATTATTGAATCCACTTGAAAAGGCCACCTCGTTAATGCTTTGTGTAGTATCAATGAGGAGCCGGGACGCGTGGCCAAGCCGGATCTCATGTAAAGTATCAACAAAGTTGTTACCTGTTTTCTTTTTAAAAAAGCGACTGAAAGCTACTTCCGACATGGCCGTTATTTTAGCGACTTCTCCCAGCGTAATATCTTTTTTAAAATTCTGGTTGAGATAATGCATCACTGTTTCAATGCGACGGCTATTATAGGAAAAACTTTTTTCAGCAGGTGCAAAGGCAGAGCCAGATAGGATTTTTTTATTCGGTGACACAGAGAGTTCATGCAAAACAGATAAAAGCTCCAATACTGAATCAAATCCTTTTCTTTCCGGCAATGACTCCAGCCGTTGTAGTATCCCTAAAGTGGTTTCAGCAGAAAATAAAACACCCTGGCAGGATTTTTCAAAAAGTGTCCTTATAAAATGCATCTGGTTACGTTGGAGGAAATGCTCATCAAAGAGGTCTTTATGAAACTGTATGGTTATCTCCCTGATCTCTGAACCGTCATTATGATAGTTGAACCAGCCATGTTGAAGGTTAGGGCCTACCAGGACCAATTCCTGGTTATCAATTATGTCAATGTGGTCCCCAATGATTCTCTTAGCGCCTTTTGCATTCAGGATAAGGTTTAACTCCAGCTCATCATGTGTATGCAAGGGGAAATCAAAACCCGTTTTGGATCTTGAAAAGATGGTAAAACAATCATTTTTGGTTAAAGGGATAATTTCCCTTAGGATTTCGGTAGCCATAGTTCATCGTATTTAACAATTGTCAGCCCAAGCTATATGAAACACTTATTTGACATTTTTAATTGGCTGGTTAAAATAATACACTTATTTGACTTTTATATGTAGAGTCCGGATGCACTAAATTAAGGTATCAACTAAGATATTTTATAGAAATTGGATATAATAAGCTTCAAAACGGCTAAAATAGTATCAATTAAATATTGGTACCGGACTTAACTTTAATCAACGATTCTCAAACAGGCTTTTTGATGAAATTGATCGCTTGTTTGCATTTCATATGAACCAAAAATGTTTTATGCTCTTAAGCAACCGGTACGTTATCGGAAAACTTTCTCAATCTGTGATTTTTAGTTTAAGTCAAAAGCCGGATGTTTTTACATCCCGGCTTTTTTTCATTATCTGCAATCATTCATTTACCAGCAGGCGAATTGATATCAGACTTTTAATATTTAAAAACCTGAAAAAGGCATGAAACTACAATGGATCGATATAACCATACTTCTTGCCTACCTCCTGACGATGCTTATCATCGGCTGGGTATTAAGAAAGAAAGCAAGGCTGAATAAAGAAAATTACCTGATGGGCGGCAAAGCGCTTCCCTGGTATATGCTCGGCCTGAGTGATGCTTCAGATATGTTTGATATCAGCGGAACTATGTGGATGGTAGCGCTTTGTTTTATTTATGGCATGAAAAGTATGTGGATCCCCTGGCTATGGCCGGTATTTAACCAGATGTTCCTGATGATGTTTTTGTCTAAATGGTTGAGGCGATCAAATGCAACTACCGGAGCGGAATGGCTTACCACAAGATTCGGAACTAACCAGAAATCATCAAGGGCATCGCATAATGTTGTTGTGGCATTTGCCCTGATCAGTTGTTTTGGATTTTTAGCATATGGGTTTATTGGACTTGGAAAATTCATGGAAATATTTATACCCTGGGAAGTGGTCCAGCCGTACATTCCATTTCAGGTTGCGTCTGAATATGTTCCCCATATTTATGGCATTGTTTTTACTTTATTTGCCATGTTTTATTCCATTATCGGCGGTATGCACAGTATTGTACTGGGCGATTTTATCAAATACCTGGTGATGACAATAGCCTGTATTTCGGTGGCCATAATTGCGGCAATTAAGCTTCATAGTGGAGATAATCATCTTCATGTTCCCCAGGGCTGGTATACTCCTTTTTTTGGCTGGAAGCTGGACGACCTCGATTGGTCGGACATTATAGCAGATGCCAACAAAAAAATCAAGGACGATGGTTTCTCCCTTTTTTCAGTCTTTTTTATGATGATGTTATTCAAAGGGGTCTTTGCAAGTTTGGCCGGTCCGGCGCCAAATTACGATATGCAGAAAATCCTTTCCACCCGTTCTCCTAAAGAAGCATCAAAAATGACGGGCTTTGTTTCGATTGTTTTACTACCTATCCGTTATTCACTAATCATCGGCCTTACGGTATTGGCTTTATTGTATTATAACCAGCTTGATCTTGCTTCTCCCAACGGTACGGATTTCGAAAAGATCCTTCCATCTGCTATTAATAATTTTTTACCTGTTGGTATTCTCGGCCTGGTGATGACCGGATTGCTGGGTGCATTTATGGGAACATTTTCCGGTACACTCAACGCAGCACAAGCCTATATCGTGAATGATCTTTACCTGAAGTATGTGAACCCAAATGCTTCCACTAAAAAGATCATCACTACTAATTACATTGTAGGCACACTGGTTGTAATTATTGGAATTGTACTTGGATTTTTTGCTAAAGATGTAAACAGTGTTCTACAATGGATCGTAGGCGCATTGTATGGAGGGTATATAGCCGCCAATGTTTTCAAATGGTACTGGTGGCGGTTTAATGCCAATGGATTTTTCTGGGGTATGGCCAGCGGCATCGGTGCTGCACTGATCTTTCCATATATATTCACCGGACTACCGCTGTATAACTGGCCCCTGTTGTTTCTGATATCAATCATCGGCTGCATCGTGGGAACATATACAGCACCTCCCACAGAAATGTATGTACTCAAAAATTTTTATAAGACGGTCAGACCATGGGGCTTCTGGAAGCCGGTTCACGACAGCGTAGTGGCAGATGAGCCCGGCTTTCAACCCAATAAGCGATTCAAGCTCGACATGTTCAATGTTGCACTGGGCATCATTGCGCAGTGTTGCCTTACTTTATTACCCATGTACCTGGTTCTCTGGATGAAATTGCCTTTAATGATTATTGTAGCCATACTGGCTGTGATCATTTTCATACTCAAAAGAACGTGGTGGGACAAACTTGAAAATTAGTTTCTATAAAAAGAAGAATGTATGCAGGATCATTTTAATAAAAGACTGTTGCAGCTGGAAGCTGAATATATACAAGTAATTGAAGCAAGAAACCATCCGCTTGAGAAAAGCAATGGCATTATTCAGCGATATCATCATCCTGTACTAACCGCAGGGCATGTTCCACTGAATTGGCGTTACGATCTGAATCCCCAGACAAATCCCTACCTGATGGAGCGCATTGCCGTGAATGCAGTTTTCAATGCAGGCGCGATCAAGTGGAAGGGGAAATATTGTGTGGTGGCACGTGTGGAAGGGGCAGATCGTAAATCATTTTTTGCCGTTGCGGAAAGCGATAATGGAATTGATCATTTCCGTTTCAGGAATTATCCAATCGTAATGCCTGAAACACAGGATCCGGATATTAATGTGTATGATATGCGGTTGGTAAAACATGAAGATGGCTGGATCTATGGTTTATTCTGTACAGAAAGAAGGGATCCTGCTGCACCCATGGGCGACCAGTCTTCTGCAATTGCCCAGTGCGGTATTGCGCGAACCAAAGACCTGGATACATGGGAAAGATTGCCAGACCTTGTGACGAAATCTCCGCAACAGCGAAACGTGGTTTTGCATCCTGAATTTGTGCAGGGTAAATATGCTTTTTATACCCGGCCGCAAGATAGTTTTATAGAAGCAGGTAAGGGTGGTGGTATAGGTTTTGGACTTGCAGATGATATTATCAAAGCAGTGATTGAAGAAGAAACAATACTGGACAAAAAAAAGTATCATACTGTTTATGAAGCAAAAAACGGCCAGGGCCCCGCACCTATCAAAACCAAAGCAGGTTGGTTGCATCTCGCACATGGTGTAAGGAATACAGCCGCAGGCCTGCGTTATACGCTTTACCTGTTGATGACCAGCCCGGATGACCTTACCAAAGTTGTTGCAAAACCAGCCGGATATTTTATTGC
>JAHEEX010000292.1 GCA_024640465.1 Sphingobacteriales bacterium
TAAGTGCATCGTTATTACCTGTCATGGAACGATATCCACGCAAAGTGATTTTCACTGATGGGTCCACTGAGTTGTTAACATTATATACTGCCAGACCAGACACTTTACCAGATAAACTCTGAGCAAGCTGTGGTGAACGACCTACTGTAAGTTCCTGGCTGTTTACTTTGGCTACAGAATAACCAAGTTCTTTTGGACGGCGGCGAATACCTTGTGCAGTAACTACCACTTCTTCCATTGTACCGCTGGCAGAAACAACTGATACATTGATTGCACCTGATGCACCTACAACTACGTCTTTAGAAGCAATACCGGCAGATGATATTTGCAGCACATCGCCTGTTTTTGCGTCAATGCTGAAATTTCCGTTGGCATCAGCTACTGCTGTAGTCTTGGTGCCTTTGACGGCAACAGTGGCAAAAGGAATAGGTTCCCCCTTGTCATTGGTAACTTTTCCCGTAACCTGACGGGTTTGTGCCACTGCAAATGCTGCAAAAAGCATCAGCATGGATAGCAGAGATAAAATTTTTCTCATGTTTTGTTTGGTTTTAAGCTTTCGAAAGCGAATATAGTTTTTTTCCTGATTTTAAATATTTGTTAAATAAAAACAGGTTTACAACTGTCTTTTATGGACATGAATAGAAAAACAAACGCTGCTTTAAAAATTTTCAATTTTAAAAACGATATTGCAACTGGAGCCGGATTTCAGACCTGTGGCGTTGTAAAATCTCCGTTAAACCAGATCCAACTGATTGATTATCTGTATATAAGGAAGATGAGAGCTTGCACCAGAACTGCCAGTTTTTGTGGATATGCTGGTGAAAAAGAATATAAAATCTCATGCCTGTATCGAAAAGAGCAGATATAGTATAATAATATAATACGTCATTTTCATAGCCATATATCCTGGAATTATAGCCATCGGTTTGAAACCAGGCCATTCTGGCACTGATAGAATAAGGCCTATCCATGGCTTTATAGATAAAATCAATATAAGCCTGAAAACCCTGTTCTTTAATACCACGGTTTTCAAACCATATCAAATCAATCCGGTTCCGGATAATAAATGCCGGATCTGGCTGAAACGAACATTGCAACCTCAATCCTGTTTTATTAGCCGAAACAGGGTCGTTTAGGTTCGATAAAAGTGAATATCCATTTACTGACTTGGCTTCTTTTTGAAACCTGAGATATGCCTCCAACTTTTTATGGGGTCTCCAAAAGAGTTGTAATAATTGGTTATTACCTGCCGATGGAAGGTCTGACCGGTAATTAACCCAGGGAAACCGGTATAAATCAATATAACCATCTATTCTCCACCCTGTTTTCGGCCTGAAAGAAATGCCGGCATAAATACCATTTTCATTTTGTGCCTCTGAATTTTCTGTGAAAGAATTGGAATGGATCGCACGATATGCCTTACTGATATTGCGATAAACAAAGGAAATGTCAATGGTTGGATGTAAGCTTGCAAGCATTCCTTGCAGAAATGCAAAATTCCCTTTATAATCATTTGCTGCTTCCCCAAATAAGTACAGGTTTTTCCAACTGAACCCATAATCCACACTATAGTTTGCCCAACGTTGGCCAGAAATGGCATAGAGGTTATAGGGTTCATTCTTTTTTAACATCATTTCACTAAAATGATATTGTATACTGTTGATGGCCATTTTAAATCTTCCCTGACCAAAGCCAACTCGACCTCCCCAGGCTTTTTGTGTTAACGCATCTTTATCTTCCTGTTCATTCCTTGTTCTGTGAAGTCCTGATGTTTGAAAAGAAGTAAATACCTGTTGATATACATTTGAAGTATCTGCTACAATATTTCCGTCAAGTTTATCTTTCGCAAAAAACAAGATGATATTCCAATGATTTTTGCTTAGTTCTATCCCGGCTCCCCGGTGAAATTTATTTTCATCAGTACCATTGTATGGCCTTAAACCATATCCTTGTCGTAGTACCTGCATGGTTTCCGCACTTTTTCGAAATGCCATACTTTGCCAGTGAACAAGTCCCTGTCCAAAATTGATATGATAATCACCCACCACCAATGCTTTAATAAACCTGAAATCCCGGATAGCCAGGTGTGCTGAATAATAATCAAACCCCTTTTGATATCCCTTTTTGAAAATGGGTTCTCCAGGATCTTTTTCGGCTGTAATGCCCCACTGGAGCAGATTTCGAAAACGATAAGTATACCGTAACATGAATTTCTGACGGTCACCGGCAAAGGGTGTTTGTCCACTGTCATTTACAAAAAACCCTGTTGCCTTTTCTAAAACCCTGCCGGTCCTCAACAATAAACTATGCTCTCCTTTTCTCATTCTTTCTTTGAAGACGGGTAAAATAAACTGATCCTCTCCGAGTTTTAAAAAAGGCAGGATTCTCCTTACTGTTTCCACATCCCATCCAGGCACTGCCTGCAACTCTGCCAGGTCAATAAAGGGACCAAGCCATTTCCGGTATTCGCTAAACTGCTGAACCTGCAAAGCCGTCAGACCAAGTACCTGTAACATCCATTCAGTATCTACGGTATTTACATTCATTTTATGTCTGAAATGATATTCAAGCTGCTGATCATTACCATCATCTTCCGGCTCACGGTCATCCGCACCTGCAGTTTCGTTTTCCAGTTTCTGAGTAGCTAATTCCGTCACTTCCTGCGCAGTTGTATTAACAAACCAAAAGCATAATATCAACCATACATACCTTTTCATGGCTGCTTCTTTGAAGGTAATGTATACTGCAAACCCAAACCTGTAGCCCAACCCAGGCTTCCCGTATAAGAAGATGAAATGTCAAGTCTTACTTGACCCAAAATATATCCACCGGAAAAAAACACAATCCCGGTATTAGTTGTAATTCCTCCGCTAAAAAATAATTTATCGGCCGCCTGGTAAAAGACAATAGGCTGAAACGAAACATCCTTTCCGGATTCCTTGATGATTTCTACAGAAATGCCAACAGATTTGCTTGCCGAGTATCCCATGGCAAATCCAACGACTGTAGGTATCCTACCTAACCCCTCTCCTTTTGGCCGGGCAGCCATGATATTATACACATAAAGAGATGTTTTTAGTTTGGGATACAATTGAAAAACGGCACCTGCTTCAACAGGAAAAGCAGATGATGCGCCATATCCAACTATATGTAAACGGTAGTAGTTAAAACGGACACCTATTTGTACCAATTCACCCAGGTTGCGTGAATAACCAATACCCGTCTGCATTTCATCATAATCGCCTGCACCCGCATAATCTACCTGAAAATGAAGGCACCCGGGTGAAACTGGCAAACCGGATGAGAAATTGACATACTTTTCCCCTCCCGGAATCAAACTGTTTTCCCCATAAACAGCAGCCATAAATGCAGTGGTTTTACCCCCACCGGCCGGATGCCTGCCTATAAAATGATTTCCCTCCCCCAAATCAAATAATGCAATAGCATATTGACTTCTATTAGCAACCGGGCTTATAAAGGACTGAGCCTGCATAATTATGGGAAAAACCATATACATTATTAATCTGAAAACCTTCATCACATTTCCGTTTTAGCAAATATGGCCTTCCAAACAGCCCTTTTCCAAGGTGAAAACAACGGATTTGGGCTGCATTTTTCTTACCGGTACCTTTGCAGTATGCAATTACTAGATGGTAAATATGTTTCTCAGCAGGTAAGAGACG
>JAHEEX010000293.1 GCA_024640465.1 Sphingobacteriales bacterium
CAAATACCAAATACGGTAAATTCCGCCCCTGGATTTTGTGGACGGCTATTCCATTGGGGATCACTTTATCATTGCTATTTACATCTCCAAATTTAAGTGCAACTGGCAAGGTGGTTTATGCCTATGCTACTTACCTGTTATTTTTTCTCATGTATACGGCCAATAATATCCCTTATGGTGCATTAATGGCTGTAATGACAGGTGATGATAAAGAACGTACCAGTCTCGGCTCATTTCGTATGGTAGGCGCTTTTACAGGTGGTATGGTTGTTCAGGGTGCTCTATTGTTTTTAGTGGCCTACTTTGGGAATATTAATCCCACAATTGATGTCAAACAACTGGAACCCAAAAAATATGAAGTAACTGTTTCCTCTCCCAGGGATGTAAAAAATGTGAACATCAAAACCAAGGACGGTATTGCACTTTTTACCTGGAACGATGCCGCAGTAAACGATACGGCCAATGTTCCTACGCAAGGAAAAAGTTTTTCCATGGAAGCCAAAAAGAATTATTCCTTTATTGTAAGTGGTGAAGAAAACCTGGAGGCAAAAAAAATAACCATCATTGATCAAAAGAGGGGTTACAGTAATGCCATTTATCTTTTATCTGTTTTCTTATCCTTATTTCTGATAATCACTTTTGCTTCTACAAAAGAGCGGGTACTGCCACCGAAAGACCAGGAAACGAATTTAGGAACAGACCTGAAAGATCTGGTACGCAACAGGCCCTGGGTTATCCTCCTGGTCATTGGCATGCTATTCAATGTATATAACTCTATCAAACAAGGAATCGTAGTTATTTACTTCACGCATTATTTACACAATCAATTACTGGCGGCCTCTTTTATGGTTGGTTTAATGCTGGCATCCATAGCAGGTGCAATGATTACCGGGCCGTTGGGTAAACGATATGGGAAACGTAACTTGTTTATTTACGCACTGATTTTCTCCGGACTGGTAAATGCATTATTTGTTTTTTGCAAAGCGGATAATACCATCGGGATATTCACAATTGGTATCATATCTGAATTTGGTGCGGCCATCTTTCCAACACTGTTCTTTGCCATGCTGGGCGATGCGGCGGATTATTCAGAATTCAAGAACGGTCGGAGAGCAACAGGACTAGTTTATTCTGCCGGTTCTTTTGCAACCAAGTTTGGCGGGGGTATCGCTGGCGCCATCATTGGAATGGTGCTGGCTGCATTCCATTATAACGGGCAGGATGAAGTGGCCATCCAGGGAGCGGTTCCGGGGATTATCATGTTGATGAGCTGGATACCAACCATTATTACCCTGATCGCCGCTTTGGTGATGGTACTATATCCTTTGAATCAAAAGAAGATGGATGAAATAACACTTGAATTGAATAGCAGGAGAGAAAAGGAACTTTCGCATGCATAATTATTTTGTCAACATAAAATATTAAATAAAGGCTATGAAATTTGGACATTTTGATGATCAGAACAGAGAATATGTGATCACTAACCCGCAAACACCCTGGCCATGGATAAATTACCTGGGCAATGAAGATTTCTTTTCATTGATTTCAAATACGGCAGGTGGTTACTCTTTTTATAAGGATGCAAAATTCCGCAGGCTTACCCGTTACCGGTATAACAATGTACCCATGGACAGCGGGGGGCGTTATTTTTATATCAAAGATGGGGATACTATATGGTCGCCGGGTTGGAAACCTTGTAAAACACCGCTCGACAGTTATGAATGCCGCCATGGTATGAATTACACTTCTATCAAGGGTGAAAAGAATGGCGTTACGGCAAAAGTATTATTCTTTGTTCCGTTGAAAACCTGGGCTGAAGTACAAAAACTAACGGTAACGAATAACTCAGCAGTGATAAAAAAACTGAAAATTTTCTCCTTTGCCGAGTGGTGTTTGTGGAATGCCGCCGCCGATATGGAAAACTTCCAGCGTAATTTTTCTACCGGTGAAGTGGAAATGGAAGATTCAGTGATCTACCATAAAACAGAATATAAAGAGCGCCGCGATCATTATGCATATTATTCTGTAAACACCCCCATTAAAGGATTTGATACAGACCGGGAAACATTTTTTGGACTTTATAACGGATTTGATGAGCCGCAGGTTGTGGCCGCAGGGAATCCAACCAATACCGTAGCGCATGGATGGTCTCCCATCGCATCGCATTGTATTGAAGTTGAACTTAACCCCGGTGAATCAAAAGATGTTGTTTTTGTATTGGGATATGTTGAAAACGGGGAGGATGAAAAATGGGAATCAAAAAATGTTATCAATAAAACTAAAGCCAAAGCAACCATAGCAAAATTTGATACAGCACAGAAAGTTGATGCTGCCTTTGGTGATTTGCGTGCTTACTGGGATAATTTGCTAAGCGTATATAATGTGCATTCCGGAGATGATAAACTGGATCGTATGGTTAACATCTGGAACCAATACCAGTGTATGATCACCTTCTGTTTCTCCCGCTCGGCTTCTTACTTTGAAAGCGGTATTGGCCGTGGTATGGGTTTCCGTGATTCCAACCAGGATCTCATAGGATTCGTTCATCAGATACCGGAACGTGCTCGCGAACGGATCATCGACATTGCTTCAACACAGTTTCAGGATGGTGGTTGTTACCATCAATACCAGCCATTAACCAAAAAAGGAAATAATGATATAGGTGGCGGTTTCAACGACGACCCGATGTGGTTAATTCTTGGTACAATCAGCTATATAAAAGAATCCGGCGACTTCTCCATCCTGGATGAAATGGTTCCTTTTGATAACGACATGAGCGTTGCCAGGACTTTATTTGATCACCTCACTGTGTCTTTCGATCATGTGGTCAATAACCTTGGTCCGAATGGTTTGCCATTAATCGGGCGGGCCGACTGGAACGATTGCCTGAACCTGAACTGTTTCTCCAAAGATCCAAATGAGTCGTTTCAAACAACAGAAAATAAAACAGAAGGTTCCAAAGCGGAGTCTGTGATGATTGCCGGGTTGTTTGTGATATATGGTCGTGACTATGTTACACTCTGTAAAAAACTGGGGAAAAATCTCGAAGCAGACCGCGCTCAAAAAGAGGTGGATAAGATGATTGCCGCGGTGAAAAAACATGGATGGGATGGTGAGTGGTTCCTGCGTGCATATGATTACTATGGAAGGAAAATTGGTAGTGATGATAATGAGGAGGGCAAGATATTTATCGAATCTAATGGATTTTGTACCATGGCCGGGATCGGTAAGGATGAAGGGATGTGTGAAAAAGCACTGGACTCGGTGAAAGAAAAACTGGACACCCCATTCGGCATTGTATTGAACAACCCTGCGTTTACAAAATACTACATTGAATACGGGGAGATTTCCAGTTACCCTGCCGGATATAAAGAGAACGCCGGAATATTTTGTCATAATAACCCATGGATCATGATCGGTGAAACTGTAATTGGTCGTGGTAACCAGGCATGGGAATATTATAAAAAGATATCTCCTGCCTACCTGGAAGATATCAGTGAACTGCACAAAACTGAACCTTACGTATATGCGCAAATGATTGCCGGTAAGGATTCCTTCAAGCCTGGCGAAGCCAAAAACTCCTGGCTGACCGGCACTGCATCATGGAATTTTTATACGATCAG
>JAHEEX010000127.1 GCA_024640465.1 Sphingobacteriales bacterium
TATGAAATAATGATCAACTTCCCGGTTGATCCTTCATTAAATTGAAATCGAAAATCGAACGTGGAAAATCGAAAGTGAATACAATTACAGTATTCAAAACCTACAATTGGGCAGGAATTATGAAATAATGATCAACTTCCCGGTTGATCCTTCATTAAATTGAAATCGAAAGTTGGAAATTGAAAATCGAAAGTAAAATACAAATACATTAACAGCAACATAATTAAAACATGAAGAATAGTCTCAGTAGACATTTTTCTTTACCGCTTTCCCTGCAATAAAAACAATTATTATTCCCAGTATTATTACCAGGATAAGTGCAAAGCGCAGACTGGTTTCATGGGCAATAAGCCCAATAACAGGGGGGCCTATCAGGAACCCGGTGAATCCAATGGTGCTTACAGTGGCGAGGGCTGCAGAAGGAGCCATCGTCCGGCTCTTACCTGCAATCATATAAACAATTGGTATAACCGAAGAAACACCCAGCCCAACTAAGGCATACCCAGTTATAACGGCAACGGGTACCTGCAATAGAAGTGCCAGGGCAATTCCTACTGAAATCAATATGCCATTTAAGATCAGCGTATTCCTAAATCTAAAAATCTGTATAAGCCTGTCGCCCATCAACCTGCCAATTGCCATGGCAAAAGTAAATGCGGTATATCCCGTAGTACTTACCTTGCTTTGATCCTGCAAAATCTGCCTGTAATAAAGGGAACTCCAGTCTGCCATAGCTCCTTCCGCCATGGCCGTACAAAAGCAAATCACCCCCAATAAGAGCAGTGCTTTTCCAGGCCATGTAAATAGTTTCTGGCCGGAATCTTCATGCTGATGATCTTTTACCATGTAAAGAAACATCCAAAGAGCAATTGCCATCGCACCAACAGATACCAGCATAAAATGCTGTCCCGTACTGTAATGGTGTTTCATTGACCAGCCGCCAATAATCGCACCAGCAAGCGCACCAATACTCCACTGAGCATGCAATCCAGATAAAATTGGTTTACTGAGTATATATTGGACACTCAGGCCTTGTGTATTCATGGAAATGTTCAGGATATCCCCGGCAAAACCAAAGAAGAATAGCAATACCGACAATTGCCAGATTTCTGTAGCCTGTGAAATAAGTATGAGCAATAATCCATAAGAGATGGTAGCTATAATTGTAACCCATTTACTTCCAAAGCGATGTACAGACCAGCCGGCAATGGGAAGTGCAACCAAGGAACCCATTGGCAGCATGAACAATATTCCTCCGAGTTGTGCTTCGTTCAGATTGAAATGATCCTTTACAGAAGGAATACGGGAAGCCCAGGTTGAAAATACCAATCCACAAAAGAAAAAATAATAAGAGACAGAGACCCTGGATGTTATGAAGCTCTTAGAATGCGGCATTATTTGTTAAAGATAATTGACGTTTTAATTACATTGATTAAACAAGTTTAAAGTTGGTTTTTTTTTATATAATTTTAATCCAAATGAGCCATATGACCAGTTCTTTCGTTGTGAAAAGTGTTCAATTCCGTCTGTTGTTTTTGCTATCCAGTGCTTTAATCCTCACTTTGACCCGTTGTAGCAAAGATAGCGGTAAGGGTAACGGAGAAACTACGCCGCTCTTATCTTTGAACTCGGTCAGTCAAACCGAAGGAACAGGCGGTAATACAAAATTTGGCTTTGAACTTATACTTAATGCAGCATCCAGCAAAGTTGTCAGTGTTGAAATAACCACTGCAGATGGAACTGCATTAACCACAGAAGATTTTATCGGCGTAAATAAACAAGTGGTAACTATACCTGCTGGTCAAACTAAAACCACCTTCAATATTGATGTAGTGGGGGATGACTGGAAGGAAACAACTGAAGATTTCCTGATACAAATATCAAACCCGGTTAATTGCCAATTGGCTGGAACAACCTATAAAGGATTTATTCTTAATGATGATACCAAGTTCAGGATCAATGACGATGGAAGCAATACGTCTCCTCTAACCTATCCAGGCTATTCCCTTGTATGGTCTGATGAATTTAGCGGATCGGCTCTTGATCAGACATCCTGGAATTTTGAAACGGGTGATGGTTGCCCGAATTGCGGTTGGGGAAATAATGAATTACAATTTTATACACCCGGTAATAACCTGTATATGCAGGATGGCAAAATGATTATTGAAGCCCGTTTTGAAAGTGCCGGTGGCAAAAACTATACTTCCACACGCATCACTACCCAAAACAAAAAAACCTTCACTTTCGGCAGGATAGATATAAGGGCGAAAGTACCAAAAGGTAAAGGTATATGGCCAGCGCTCTGGATGCTTGGCAGCAATATATCAACGGTAAGCTGGCCAAAATGCGGAGAGATGGATATCATGGAATTATTAGGCCAGGAGCCTAACAAGGTATACCAGACAGTACATTTTGGCCCTGGTCCGGCCAGTACGCAAAAAAGTCGTAATAAGATTTCAACTACGGCATACAGTGAAGTGTATCATTTATTTAGTGTAAACTGGGAAATGGACAAAGTTCAGTTCTTCGTTGATAATGAGCTTTTACTTGAGATGACTAAAGCAGATGCTGGCGGAGCCGACTACCCATTCAATAATCCTTTCTTTTTCATTATCAACGTTGCTGTTGGTGGTAACTGGCCTGGCAGTCCTGATGGCACCACTCCATTTCCGTCATGGATGATGGTGGATTATGTAAGGGTGTTTCAAAAGTAGATATCCTTTTATTTATACCGCAAAGTTTTTCTGACGCAAAGTTTCGCGATGCTTTCTTCGCGTATATATCAATGTATTGATAGATGGTACAAAAAAAATGAAATCTATCTGGAAGCTGGCAAAAATACCGGAAGCATCATGGAGTGGGAAAAATAGCATAAAGGATAAAAGAGCTAATAGATAAATGATCAAACGCTCACCCAACTTCCTCATTCCTTATTCTTTATTCCTTATTCTTTATTCCCCATTTCCTCTCCTTCCAAAACCCTCCTCATAGCTTCCCCCTTAAGCATGCATTCTGCATATTCCGCTTCCGGGTCACTGTAATGCGTAATCGCAGAACCGGTTGAAAATGAAAGATAACGGTCTTCAGCATTATACAGTATGCTTCTGATAACAACATTAAAATCAAAATCACCTCCAGGCGCTATATATCCCAGGGCCCCGGAAAACAATCCACGCCGGCTTTTCTCATATTTTTCAATGAGCTGCATCACTTTTCGTTTAGGCGCACCCGTCATAGATCCCATGGGAAATGTTGCCCGGATAATGTCAACAAAATCCTTTCCAGGTTTTAATTTGCCACTAATTGTTGAAATCATCTGGTGAACCTGGGGAAAGGAATATATCCCAAAAAGTTCATCAACTTCAACACTGCCCTCTATACAAACCTTTGCCAGGTCGTTACGTACCAGGTCAACAACCATTACATTCTCAGACCTTTCTTTTTGGCTTTGTAAAAGGCTATGCCGTTGGAAATGGTCGCGTTCCATATCGTTTAAAAAACGAATCGCTGTTCCTTTGATGGGTTGTGAGATAAGCCTTTGCCCTGTTTTTTTAATGTAACGCTCCGGGCTGGCACATAGCAGAAAATGATTTCCGTTTTTATAAAAAGCAGCAAATGGATTGGGCGAGATACTGCCCAGTTTTAAAAACACGTTGATAGGATCAATGATTATATTTTCTACATAGAACTCCTGGCAGAAATTAAGTTCATAACAATCTCCTCTTCTGATATGCTCCTTAATGGCTTTGATAGTATTGAGATATGATTCTTTATCTATCTTTTGCTTTACCATCACTTCTGCCATTTTCATCGAAGTGCCCGGCAAGGAAAAATGTATAATTGATGAAAAAATTTCTTCATGATCAGAACCGAAGCTGCCTACCTGCAGTTGGTTTTCATCAAGCTGCAAAACATACTCAGGAATAAAAAAAAACAAATTGGAAAAGCCTGTTTTATCCTGAAAGGATGACTGCAAATTGTCGATTTCATTTTTCAGATCGTAGGAAAGATGGCCAAAAAACCAGTCATCCCCTGAACCCAGAAAATCCCTTAGTCCGGCTAATGTATGCGCTGCAGCATCCTTAGTTGAAGAATATAATCCAGCACCTGCGAGGCATTCCTTTGAGTGCTGTGGGAAATCATACTGGTTATTATCTAAAAAACAGCAAATGTTGAACTGGTTAACCCAGTGCAACATTTGCTGTTTTGTTTTATTAAAATCAATTATGGGAAAAGAACGGAATGTTCTTGTCATCGGCATTAGAAATCATCATCGTCGTCATCAAACCCACCTGAATCATCAAACAGGCCCATGTCTTTGAATTCATCATCTATTGCGAAGTCATCTTCTTCAGCCCCTGCTTCTTTTTTCCCACCGGTCTTTTTGACCTTGGATTTCGGCACGTCGAACTCATCAAAATCAGGATCCCAGTCATCATCTTCTTCTGGTTTTTCCCAATCATCTGCTACTTCTTCAGCATCGTCGTCATCATCGTCTTCTTTTTTAGACTTTGCGGCGCCTTTGCCTTTTACAACGGGTTTATCATCCTCTTCAAAATCATCATCGTCGTCATCATCTTCTTCCTTTTTTGCAGGTTTTGAAGATGCTTTCTTCGAATTCAGATTTGCAGCAGGAACCGCAGTTTTCTTTGCGGGGGTTTTCTTTTCTTTTTCGGATTTTGCCATACGCTTGCTGGATTAGACACGTAAAATTTCTGAGAGTTTTTTAAACCGCCAAATATTTTTTTAAAATTCCCGGTAGCGGCTGTTTATACCCCGGGGCTATGTATGATCTGTTCCCTGCCGGGCCCGTTTGATATATACTTTACGGGCACACCCAGGAATTGATTTATATGTGCAATATACTCCTTCATTTGGCCCGGAATGTTTTCAAATGATTTAATTTTTGTAATATCCGACTGCCAGCCTTTGAAAGTTTTATAAATCGGTTCAATCTGTGTTTTCATCATCTGATAAGGAACCATGGATTGTTCTTTACCATTGATCCGGTATGATTCGCAAACGTTCAGTTCCTCAAATCCATCCAGTACGTCTGCTTTTGTCATTACTATTTGTGTTACACCATTGATCATGCAGGCAAAGTTAAGTGCAACGAGGTCAATCCAACCGCATCTGCGTGGCCTGCCGGTGGTTGCACCAAATTCGCTGCCCACTTTACGGAGCATTTCACCGGTATCATCATGGAGTTCCGTAGGGAATGGTCCGCTTCCGACCCGGGTGCAATATGCTTTGGTAACCCCAAGCACTTCTTTGATCTTTTGCGGTGCCACGCCTAAGCCTGTGCATACACCGGCAGAAATGGTATTTGAAGAAGTAACAAATGGGAAAGTACCAAAATCAACATCCAGCATACTTCCCTGCGCACCTTCTGCCAGTACTTTTTTCCCCTTGCTTATCTGATCATTAATAAAGTACTCGCCGTTTACAATTTTTAATTGGCGCATTAGTTCAAGGGCTTCAAAAAATTCCTCCTCCCATTCAGTTATATCTTCCTGGAACCCAAAAGAGTCGAGCAGTTTTTGATGCTTTAATCTCAACCTGATATACTGTGTTGTGAAATTCTTATCCAGGATATCTCCTACGCGCAAGCCATTGCGCCCTGTTTTATCCATATATGCTGGGCCGATCCCTTTTAAAGTGGAACCGATTTTTTCCACCCCCTTAGACATTTCTGAAGCTTTGTCCAAAGCACGGTGAGTAGGCAGGATAAGGTGTGTCCTTTCAGCAATGCTGAGATTCTTTTTACAATCCACCCCAAATGCCGCTACTTTATCAAATTCTTTTTTAAGTGTCACCGGATCCAATACCACACCACTGCCAATGAGATTAATAGTGCCTTCATGAAAAATTCCAGAAGGTATTTGGTGAAGGACTATTTTTTCTCCATTTACATATAAAGTGTGACCGGCATTCGGTCCACCCTGAAAACGGGCAATAATATCATAATTCGGTGCAAAAAAGTCAACAATCTTGCCTTTCCCTTCGTCGCCCCATTGTAAGCCTAATAATACGTCAATCATTCAATTGCAATTTGATCCTGTGAAGGCAGCAAAAATAGTGGAATGAAGTAAAAGAGGAAAATTTAAAAGCCATCTGTTTTAGGCGCTTCCGGATCATACCGCTCAACTGCATGAATTCCGGGCAATTGTTTTAAGCTGGCTAAAAGCATTTCCAACTCTTCCTTATCATGAACATATAACCGGATATTACCATGGAATACTCCATCTTGTGCTTCAACCGTGATGGCATTGATATTGATCTTGAGTTCTCCAGAAATGAGATTGGTGATCTTATGTATCACCCCAACATCATCAATTCCGGTTATTTTAAGTCCTGTGAGGAAAGATATTTCCTTATTCTTAGCCCATTTGGTCTTAACTACCCGGTGGCCGAAATTGGCCATTAACCTGGCAGCATTGGGGCAATTGGTGCGATGAATGATCAACCCCTTTCCGGTAGAAACAAATCCAAAAACATCGTCACCCGGAATCGGCTTACAACAATTTGCCAGGTTATACATGATTTTATCTCCGCTTTCCCCGAATATGATCAGTTCAGCATCTTTCCTGGGCAGTACTTTGGTAATATCATGATCATGCTTGTGTTCCGGTTCCGGTTTCAGGATCTTGGGCGGTTCCAGTTTATCGCCAGACACATGAAACTCCTTTAACTCTTTTAAGTCGATCGACTTGATGGCTATTCGGTAAAAAAGATCCAGGTGTGACTGTAATTTGTAAAAATTCACCAGTTCATCAATATTATGCGGGGTATAGGAAGCACCGATCCCTTCCAGTTTGCGTTGCAATGTATATTTCCCTTCATCTGCAACCTTCCTTTTGACTTCCTTTAAAGCATCTTTTATTTTATTCTTTGCCTTTGCCGTAACAACCAGGTTCAGCCAGTCCTCAGATGGCTTCTGCTTATTTGACGTGATGATCTCAATCTGGTCGCCACTGCGTAGTTTATGACCTATCGGCACCAGTTTATGGTTCACTTTGGCGCCGATGCATTTTGAACCGATGGCGCTATGGATGGAAAAAGCAAAATCAAGCGCAGAAGAACCGATGGGCAACATCTTCACGTCACCTTTAGGGGTATACACATAAATCTCTTCTGCCAAAAAGGATGTTTTAAAATCCTGCAGAAAATCTATTGAACTGATATCCTGGTTACCCAATGCTTCCCTGATCTGGCCAAACCATTTGTCGAAGCGGTCTTCATCATGCCCACCCTCTTTGTATTTCCAGTGCGCCGCAAGCCCTTTTTCGGCTATTTCATTCATTCGCCTAGAACGAATCTGGATTTCAACCCACTTGCCCTGGGGCCCCATTACGGTTGTGTGCAGGGCCTCATAGCCGTTCGACTTTGGATTGCTCAGCCAGTCGCGCAATCGCTCCGGAGATGGGGTATACATATCCGTTATGAATGAATACACTTTCCAGCAATCTTCCTTCTCCCTTTCCAGTGGTGCATCTACAATGATGCGGATGGCAAACAGGTCATATACTTCTTCAAACTCCACCCCTTTCTTTTTCATTTTATTCCAGATGGAATGAATGGATTTGGGGCGGCCGTAAATTTCATATTCAAAACCCGCACGATCCATTTTTTCGCGTATGGGTTTAATAAATTCATTGATATACCTGGATCGCTCCCTTTTGGTTTCTGTCAGCTTCCGGGCGATCTCTTTATAAATATCCGGCTCCAGGTATTTCATGGCCAGGTCTTCCATCTCGGTTTTTACGGAATAGAGGCCCATCCTGTGAGCCAGGGGAGCGTATACATAAACCGTCTCTGAGGAAACCTTCAGTTGCTTTTCACGCTTCATGCTATCAAGCGTGCGCATATTATGCAAGCGATCGGCCAGCTTTATTAAGATCACCCTGGGGTCGTCTGTGAGGGTTAGCAGGATCTTTTTGAAATTTTCCGCCTGCTGGCTGGAATTAGTGTCTACAACATTGGATATCTTGGTGAGCCCGTCGATGATCCGGGCGATCTCACTCCCAAATTCCCTTTCCACATCCTCCAGTGTAACATCTGTATCTTCTACAGTATCGTGCAAGAGGGAACAAATGGTGGAACGCACACCCAGGCCTATTTCCTCAACACATATCCTGGAAACTGCCAGCGGATGAAATATATAAGGTTCCCCGCTTTTCCGGCGCATGGTTTTGTGGGCATCAACAGCCATTTCAAAAGCCCGCCTCAGCAATTCTTTATCTCCGGGCTTCAGTTTAGGCTTGAGCACACGAAGTAAAGCGCGGTATTGGCGGACAATCTCCTTCCGTTCCTGCTCTTCCGTCAGGGTATACTTCGGCTGGATCGACTGTTGCTCTAAAATTTCCATGGATGTCAAATTTACTGAAAATCGTTTGGATTGCATTTTTCTTCCCTAAATCCAGTACCTTTGCAGCCCCAAAAGGGAAAAATCGAAAATCGAAAATCGAAAATCGAAAATCGAAAATCGAAAATCGAAAGACAGTATACAATCTCCTGGGATTAAGCAGTTTACAGCCTTTTCAATTTCAGGTGTATAAATTACTGAGTAAAAAGAGAGAAAACAGGTCATTTTGCTCGTTTTTTGTCTGTTTATTTTGCACTTTCGACTTTTCACTTTCGATTTCCATCTGCGGGTGTGGTGAAATTGGCAGACACGCCAGACTTAGGATCTGGTGCCGCAAGGCTTGGGGGTTCGAGTCCCTTCACCCGCACAGATTTTTATGGAAACCTGGAAGAACCGGGCTGAATCACGCCTTTGTCTAACAGGCTCATTATCAAATCATTCATTTTTACAACGCAAATCCTTTTTTGGTTATGCCCACTATTACAAGAGAAAATATCAGCCAGCTGAACGATAAAATATTGGTAACGGTGAACAAGGAGGATTACTTTCCTTCCTTTGAGAAAGCCCTTAAACATTATGCCAAAACCGCCAATATTCCAGGTTTCCGCAAAGGAATGGTGCCTGCCGGAATGATCCGCAAAATGCATGGACCGGCTGTTTTTACAGAAGAAGTACTGAGGAGTGTGGAAAAAGGCCTGATGGATTACCTGCGCCAGGAAAAACTGGACATTTTTGCCCAGCCATTACCTGCTGCAGATAATGATGTCAGGGACTTTAATATGAATGAACCAGCTGATTATTCTTTTGGATTTGAAATTGGCCTCAAACCGGCTTTCGACATAGCAGACCTGGCCAAGGCTAAAGTTAACCGCTACCTGGTAACGGTAACCGATGAAATGATCGACGAAGAAGTTAAAAGGCTTCAACAGAAAATGGGCAAGGTTAATGAACCGGAAACCGTCACTACGGAAGAAAATGTCCTGAATGTAAAATTCGAAGCTTCAGATGCTGATGGTATTGTAGCAGAAGGTACACCGGCTAAAGAAAATTCTTTATTGGTAAAGTACTTCAGCGAAGGATTCAGGAAAAAACTAATGGGCCTGAAAAAAGACGACACTTTGGTTATCCAGCTGGGATCAGCTTTTGATGAAAAAGAAAGAGAGTGGTTGTTGTCAGACCTCGGTCTTGATAAGGATGACCCCGCCTCCCTGCAACAGCATTTCAAAATGACCATCGTAAAACTTGGCCTGATTGAAAAGCGTGAACTGGATGAAACATTTTTCAAAGAAGTGTATCCAGCCAAAGACATTAAAACCGAAGCCGAGTTCCGTGATGAGATCAAAAAGGAAATCAGTCAATACTGGGATACACAAAGCAAAAACCACCTCCAGCATGAGATCTATCATATCTTGACCGAACAAACCAGGATGGATTTCCCGGAAACATTCCTACGTCGCTGGATGATGGAAGGCGGCGATAAGCCAAAAACGGAAAATGAAGTGGATGCCGAATTTCCTACTTTCAAAAACCAGCTTAAATGGACTTTGGTCAGCGATAAAATCGTGAACGACCAGAACCTGGAAGTTAGTCGCGAAGAAGTGGTGAACCAGATGAAAATGCAGGTAATGAGCTATTTTGGTTCAATGAGCCTGGATGGTAACCTCGACTGGCTGGATAGTTATATTGAAAAGATGATGAAAGATGAACAACAGGTGGACAGTACTTATCGCAGGGTCATCACAGAAAA
>JAHEEX010000022.1 GCA_024640465.1 Sphingobacteriales bacterium
TATGGAAATCGCCACTTTAATGAACAAGGCCATAGAAAAAGGGATAAGACCTAAACGAACGATTATTTTTGCTTCATACACTGGCGAAGAAAAAGGTTTATTGGGTTCTTACCATTTCGCAGCCAATCCCTTATTCCCTATTGAAAAAACCCGCGCTGTTTTAAATATTGATATGATGGGTCGTGTTGATACCTTTTATAGCGGTAAAAGGGCAGACAGCAATTATGCATATATTTTAGTAGTAGATTCACTTAACCGGGGCTTACGTAAGGCTCTGTTCACGGCGAATGAAAAATTAGGGAAACTAAAACTGGATACCTACTATGAACAACCTCAGTTTATGCAAAGAAGGCTTACGGGTTCAGACCAGTATCCTTTTTATTTGAAAGGAGTTCCTTTCATCAGAATTGATTGTGGATTTAGTAAAGACTATCATCAGCCAACAGATACTCCCGATAAAATTAATTATGAGCTCCTTTCCAACCAGGTAAAACTGGCTTTTTTGACAACCTGGAATATGGCAAATGACTAGTTTGAGATAAGTTTTCCATAGCGATCGGAAAAACATATATTAACTGAAACATTGAATAAAATCACCAAAATGTCTAAAAAACTATCGATAATCCAGTCCTGGCAAGGCTGATGCTTTTATACTACATTTGAGAATAGAAATTCAAATGAACATTTGTGTTTTGATTTCTACCTTCTCCAAGCCCAAAAACAATTGCGGCAAGCTAAATCAACAAAAGCTTATAATTATGAGACTATTTTATTTCCTGCTTCTCCTGCCTTTTTATGCTGTGTCTCAGGATAACAGTACTGGCTCATCAATAGCAAACACAATCATTAATTCTTTAGACAGCATGCAAAAGAGTAAAGCTGTGTTTCCATTTGATAATATGTCGCGCTTTGAGTGGCATTATGTTCCTGCATATTCAGTTCCCAGGACCGGGGTTGCTGTCAGGGATTTAAACAGCAATCAAAAGCAACATATTTACCAATTGCTTAAGACCTATTTGAGTGATAATGGTTATAAAAGGACACAGGATATTATGAATACGGAGTATTTATTGAAAGAATTGGAGCCCAATAGTAAAAGCCGAATACCTGAAGATTATTATGTAGCCTTTTATGGTAGTCCCGGGAAAGATAAAACCTGGGGATGGAAATTTACAGGCCATCACCTTGCACTCAACTATACAATTGTAGATAATCAATTAGCTTTTGCTCCATTCTTTTTTGGCGTTTATCCTGCAGTAAGACAGGATACTGCTGGCAAAGAGAAGAAATTATTCAAGAATGAGGAAGAACTTGGCTTCAAACTGATAAATTCATTAACTCCGGAACTTAGATCGAAGGCGATATTTGCGCTTGAGGCTTTTGCAGATATTGTAACTAAAAATTCTCCAAAAGTTGTTCCTCCTGACACAGTAGGTGTCATTGCTAAAGAACTGACATTTGAACAAAAGCATATTTTAAATCAACTGATAGTAACGTATCTCTCCAATATGCCAGCTAAGATTGCCCAATTAAGAATGAAAAGAATCATGTCAGAAGATTTTGATGGAATAAGATTTGGATGGGCAGGGGGCTTAAAGTTAGGAGAACCTCATTACTACAGGATACAAGGCAAAACATTTTTAATTGAGCTTGACAATACACAGGCAAATGCAAATCATGTTCATACAGTGTGGCGGGATTTTCAAGGCGACTATGGAGCAGACCTTTTGCAAGAGCACTATAATAATGTCAAGCATCATAACAATTAGGTTTTTTACAATTCAATTATTTATTATAAAAAACTACCATTGACTTTCGAATTGTATATTTCTTCATGTTCAAAACATAGATTCATGAAAAAGATATTCCTGTTAATGCTCGCCGGATTGGTTTTTAACCAAAACATGTCAGCCCAATTCTTTAAAAAAGATGCCGGTCTTGCACATACATTTTCTATTGTGGCAAGAGACCCGGTTACAGGCGAAATGGCCGTGGGCGTTCAAAGCCATTGGTTCAGTGTCGGTACCTCTGTAGTTTGGGGCGAAGCAGGTGTTGGTGTGGTGGCCACACAATCTTTTACCAATAAAAGTTTTGGCATTAAAGGCTTAGGGCTAATGAAAAATGGAAAAACTGCCCCTGAAGCATTGAGCGAATTACTTGCTGCCGATGAAGGTCGTGAAGTAAGACAGGTGGCCATGATCGACGTAAATGGGAATGTAAATTCCTTCACTGGTAAAAACTGTATTGATTATGCCGGTAATATGGTTGGCAAAAATTATTCGGTACAAAGCAATATGATGCTGGGCTCTACAGTAAATGAAGCCATGGCTAAAGCTTTTGAAGGAAGTGAAGGAAAACCACTGGCAGAAAGGGTTTTACTGTGTTTAAAGGCGGCACAGGCTGCAGGTGGGGATATCCGGGGTAAACAATCTGCCGCCATTCTGGTGGTGGCAGGTAAAAGTACCGGCCAGCCCTGGAACGACAGGCTGATTGATTTACGGGTGGATGATAACATTGCGCCATTGGATGAACTGGACAGGTTACTGAGATTGTTTTGGGCCTATGAACATATGGACAAAGGCGACCTGGCCACAGAAAAAAATGACATGAAAGGGGCCATGGAAGAGTATGGTGCAGCTATGAAAATGTTTCCTGAAAACCTGGAAATGAAATACTGGACAGCTATCACCCTGGCAAATAATAAAAAGGTTAAAGAAGCATCGGATATGCTCCAAAAAATTTATAAAAAAGATGCTAACTGGCGTGAGTTGACAAAACGATTACCCAAAGTGAAATTATTACATGTTTCGGCAGAAGACTTACAAATTTTATTGAAGTAATGATGTAAAACCTGTTGTGCTATTAAGAATAATCATGATACTTTCGATGATTATACTTCTTGATCCTTCATTCTGTTACCTATTGAAAAATACGTATGTAGAATCAGTTATAGAAGTTAAAGGATTGTATATTTGATTAACTGATCTACTTTACAACCCATGAGCAATCAGCCATCTACTGAAGCAAATGAACTGGGTAAACTTTTACTGCAGGCAGGTACTGCTTTAATCAAAGCCGGTGCAGGAAGTAACCGTGTAGTCTTGAATGTCATGAGGCTGGCGGATGCTTACGGATATGAAGCACAGGTTGACATGGGCACCCGCTACATAACCGTTTCACTTCATTCGAAACAGCAGGAGCATATTTTCTCCGGTTCGCGCCATTTATCTTCATTGCCCGGGTCAAATTTCAAGGTGATTGCAGAAATCAGCCGACTAAGCTGGGCGGTTTCGGAAAAAAACATGACTGTCTCAGAGGCCGGAATGGAGCTTGAGAAGGTAATTCATTTACCTGAATACAACCGATCCATTGTCCTGCTATTAGTAGGCCTGGCCGGCTCTTCATTTTGTTATACGTTTGGGGGTAATGCCATTGAAATGGGCATTACTTTTCTGGCTACGGTTGCAGGTCTCTTTTGCAAACAGGAATTGATCCGGAAAAAATTCAATCCGTACCTCGTTACCTATTGCAGTGCAGTACTCGCTGCATTAATAATTGGGATAGCCTGGAAGGCCGGTATCAGTTCCGGGCTTGACCATGCCTTTGCTACCTGTATACTGTTTCTTATTCCCGGAGTACCTTTGATCAATTCAATCATAGATATTATTGACGGATATATCCTGAATGGAATTGATCGTGGAATCAATGGTATCATACATGCTTTTGCCATCGCTTCAGGACTGGCAACCATCATTTACATATTCCAGGTTCAATGATCACAGACTGGCTGGACATATTATATAAGGCATTTTGGTGCGGATGCGGAGCGCTCGGTTTCGCAGTACTGTTCAATACACCGTCCCGGGCTTTATTTGCCATTTTTCTGTGTGGATTTACGGCAGGCCTTATTAAATTCACTATAATTCATCCGGATGTTGGTGGGGGTATCATTCTTGCATCCCTCATTGCCGCCTCAGCGGTTGGTTTTGCAAGTATCCCAGTTTCCCACTGGCGACATGTACCCCCGATTATTATCAGCATACCTTCTGTAATACCCTTTGTGCCCGGATCCTATGCATACCGTGCCATGCTTGGCCTGATAAAATTTATCAATCAAACCGAAGTGGAAGTACTTACCAAAACTGTGCACAATGGCGCTATGACATTTTTTATTGTCATGGTGCTGGCATTGGGGGTAACATTACCCATGCTGTTATTCAGAATTGAGAGTGTAAAAAAAGTGGGTATACCTGTTGCCCGGAGGAAGAAGGATAAAAACAGGTAAAGAGCGTTAAAAGTATTTAGAGGTGAAAATAACGTGATATAACTTTAACTGAAAAAGTATTTATAAAGGATGTTGATGTAGCAGCGTAAAAAAATAAATGAAATAGATTCTCTTCTTAAATTGTTAATACTGTAGCGTTTCACTTTCATGTTTCAGAGATACCTATAAATCTATTGCATGATTTAACCAGGAATTGTCCTCCCCCTAAAGCACTATACTACAATGCCTACGTGGGTTTCCCCCTCCAGAGGGGGACATAACAGCCCTTCATTGCATGAAAGTTTTGGAGAAGTATTATCCCCCTCTCGGAGGGGGTGAATTTTAAGCTTAACACATACTCAGGTTTTAGGGGGAGGATGCTTTCTCTCTTCCATTTCCGCAGGTGAGTATTGATTATTATAGTTAGTTTTTTGCCACAAGACAATAAGGTAAAACAGCTTTGTTAAAGGGCTTTGCGTTTTAAATACTTAATTCTATAAAATTTAATCGCACAACACATTAAAATCTTATATGAAAAGATCCTTGCTTAATGAACATTATTACATGTCCATTGATAAATAGCATAAGAATTTAAAGGATATATGAACCGATCTTAGCTTTCTTTTTGTCTTTGCGGTTAAGTTCCCCTCAGGTTGATTTGCCAGATGTAAAAAAGATGAACAGATGCTCCCTTAATTGGCCTCTTAATTTAAGCCATTCGCATAATAGAAATGGCTTTTCAAATATAATTATTTAAGATTTTGGGTCCATTCCTTATCTTAAGCGGGTTTAACATAAACCGTTAATTCCACTATCAAATGGCTCCTCAAAACTTCCATGCATAAAGTTAATGGCGAATTATGTAAACCTGGACTAATTTTTTAATTGCATATATCTATAAACATACAACAATGAAAAAATATCTGTTATTTCTACTTCTTTCTCCTTTTTTTCTCTGGAGTTGTAAAACTTCAAGTAACGAAGTAAATGCCTCTTTAGATTTGATTAATGTATCTAATGACAAAGTGAAAGTAGTGGTAAAACCAGCCGCTATTAATTCCTCTACAATCACTTTTCAAGTGCCAAAAATTATTCCCGGCACTTATGCATTGCAGGATTATGGCAGGTATATTGAGGATTTCAAGGCATTTGATAAATCAGGAAACTTATTACCGGTATCTAAAAAAGATGTGAATACCTGGGTTATTTCAGAAGCAAATAAATTAGACCGGGTTGAATATTTAGTAAATGACACATTTGATGAAGAAGCAAGTCAATTGGGGAAAAATGAAACCGTCGTTTTTTCGCCGGCAGGTACCAACATACTTAAAGGGGAGAATTTCTACTTAAATCTTGGTGGTTTTGTAGGTTATTTCGAAAATCAACAAGAGAAACCATTTGTTTTAACCATTGATCATCCCCAGGAATTAGCAGGAACCACTGCTATGATTGATGCTGATACAAGTACCGCTAAAGATGTTTTTCGGGCTACTCGTTATGCAGAATTGATAGATAATCCTATCATGTATGCCAAACCCGATATTTCAACTTTTACCATTGGTGATATGGAGGTGGTTCTTCATGTGTATTCGCCCAGAAACACAAAGGTTACATCAGCATTCCTGATGCCTGATTTACAAAAGACGATGATTGCTCAAAAGGAGTACTTAGGTCCCATTAATAAAACAAAAAGGTATGCAGTATTGGTTTACCTGACTGCAAGAGCGGATAACGATGCACAGGGTACTGGTGCATTAGAGCACAACAGTTCCACAACAGGCACATTTGAAGATGATATGCAGGCAAATGGTCTTGATCATACTATTTCGCATGAATTTTTTCATACGCTCACTCCTTTAAATGTTCATTCAAAAGAGATACAATATTTTGATTTTAATAACCCAAAAATGTCGGAACATCTGTGGATGTATGAAGGATTTACCGAGTATTTTTCTGTTTTATTTAAAACCAATAAGGGCTTTGCAGACGAACAGGCACTCTATAATGTTTTAACAGATAAAATTAATTTTGCGGCTACTTTGTATGATGATAAAATGTCTTTAACTGAGGTAAGTAAAAATGTGGTGGATCCGGTTATCAATAAACAGTTTGGGAATTTTTATAACAAAGGCACTTTAGCAGCCATGTGTTTGGATATCATTATCAGGGAAAAAAGTAACGGTAAAAGAGGTGTTTTAAGTGTAATGGGAGAATTATCAAATCTGTACGGAGCAGATAAAGCCTTCAATGATGATGAGTTGATTCCGGTATTTACAAAAATTACCTATCCTGAAGTAGGTGAATTTCTTCAAAACCATGTTGTCAAAAATAATCCTATAGATTATGGCTATTATTTAACTAAAGTCGGAGTGACTATTCAAAAAATTAAGGTGCCTGTACAAATGGCTTTTTCCCTTGGTGCCAATGCGTATTTTAAAGTTGACCCAAAAACCAACAAAGTTTTTATAACCACTTTAGATGGCAAAAATGAATTCCTTAAGTCCGTAGGATTTCAGGATAATGATCAGATTGTAGAACTGCGGGGAGTTAAACCTGAAGGATCTGAAAGTGGAAAATTGGCTTCTATTCTGGCCTTTAACCTAAAAGAGGGTGACGAGTATACAGCTAAAGTTATCAGGAACGGGAAAACAATTGATTTAAAAGGAAAAGTAAAACTGAACCAGGTTGATGGTAATAAAATTGAATTTACAGATAAATCAAAAGCTGTATTAAAAGACCAATGGCTTAAAAATTAAACGAGGGCTCCATTTAATGCAAAAATTATTCGGAATGGTAGTGAAAAACAATTGAGTGGCTTCGTAAAATTGAATACAACAGAAGCTGATGGATTTCGCTTTATTGATGATGCAAAAGAAACATTAAATGAACAGTGGTTTAAAAATTAACTAATGGAAAATCATCTCAAGAGGTATATACAGTATTTAAAAATAAACTTTAAATGAAAACAATTATGATGTCACAAGTTAAAATTTACATTGCGCTTATTTTAGTTGTCTTTACTTGTATTTCTTTTAATTTGTTGAATTGCGACGGTTATTATGCTACCAAAAAAGGGATGGTTCTGGAGCTGAAAGCCACGGATAGCAAAAACAAAGTTACTGGCAAGTCTATACTTGAGATCGTTGAAAACAAAAATGAAGATGGAAAAAATGTAGCTGTTGTAAAAAATATTGCTACAGATTTAAATAAAAATAAAACAACCGAGTCTTCTTATGAGCTTGTATGTGACGAAATGGGGATATCAATAAACATCATGAAAACAGTTAAAGAGAGTTTAAAGAAAAACAGCCAGCAAAATCAAACTACCGTAACTGGAAGTAATCCTGTTTATCCAAATGAAATGAAAGTTGGCCAAATAATACCTGATGCAATAATTAAAATAAGCGTAAAAGGAGAAATTAGTTTGGAAAGTGGCGTTAAATTTTATGACAGAAAAGTAATTGCAACAGAAAATGTAACTGTAGAAGCCGGAACTTTTGACTGTGTAGTTATTACTTATACGGAGGAGACTTCATTTGTTGTTAGTAAAACAAAAAAATATAAAGTTTGGATGGCAAAGGGAATTGGTATTGTAAAATCGGAGGAATATGATAAAAAAGGTAAACTTGAAAAAACAATTGAACTTACCAAATTATCCAGCTAAATAAACTTAAAGTAATAAATCCTCATACAAATAGAACTTATAAAAAATTATGCAATAACAGGAGTTGCTGTTTTTATTCTCTTGGTATCATTATTTCAGGAAACACAAAAGTTACCAGACTAAAACGTATTTTGAAAGGGTTTTATATGAAATAATTATCAGCAAAAAATAATCCCGACATGGCCTGGAAAATTCAAGCGGAGTTATTTGTGACATTGGAGAAGTGATTCAGTTCAGTTCCTTATTTCAGTAAATTACTGCCTGGCATCATTTGTTGCATTGCGGTTCAAATCCCGTCATTTCAATTCCTTCTTCAGAAAATCAATAACTTTTTTCCTGATGTCATCCGCATCGAACATCACCCCAAAATGTGGCGCATCTTTTACAATGATAAGTTCATTTTGTACTCCTGCTAATCGCAACCATGAACTCAGGAGTATAGAATGTTTTGTAGAAACCATGTCATCTTTTTCGCCATGAATGATCAGGAAAGGGGGATCATTTTTGTCTACGTATGTAACCGGACTGGCAGCTTTGGCTAAATCGGGGCGATCAATTGAGGTGGCTCCAAGTAAAATACTTTCTGGTGATGTGGGGTCATTGTTGCCGGGAAACAATAACAGTTCAGCGGGTCCGTAAAAATCAACAACAGCTTTGAAGCGGTAAGATTTACTCGTCCCGGGCATAAAAAATGTCTTGATATCATTGTTTTTTGATAAACCCACCATCGATGCCAGGTGTCCGCCTGCTGAAAAACCCATCAACGCAAAACGGTTTTTGTCGAGGCCATATTTATCTGCATTGTCGTATAAAAATGAAATGGCACGGTTACAGTCTTGCATCTGTGCAGGAAAAACGGCCTGCGTACTGAAACGGTAATCAATAGATGCCAGGGCAAAACCACTGCTGACTATTTCTGCCACGGTTTTTTTCATGTATCCGATGTCAGCATATTTATCGTTGCTTAACCAGCCGCCTCCATGAATGAAAATGACCAATGGTATTTTACCCTTTGCGTTAGGGGGCAAATAGATATCCAGCAAATGCTTTGGCAGGGTATCATTGTTGTATGGGATGTTGCCTTTTAAAATGGTGCCCTGCGGGAATGCATTGATAACGGGATTGGTTTGGCTGGATGCATTGAGCGCAATTAAAAGGAGGAGTATGAGCGGGATCCTTTTCATAAAAATATTTTATTCAACAGTTTCATTTGCAAACACAAATTACTTCATCTTCCTTATCATTATTAATTCAAAAGAAATTTATTTGCTACTGTAATGCGATTGACTACGATCTAATCGGTAAACGGTCTGGCCGTCCCCGGTCTGCCCGATTGTATTTTCTTGTCATATTATCCATAAGCGTTAATATTCTGCGATTAACAGCCATCGGTCAGATGGAGGCCATCAGACCGGGTTACGGTTTGTATCCCGGTCTGACCGCCCCGGGTCTGACCGATTGTACTTTCTTAGCGTGTAATTCAATGGCGTTAGTATTCTTATGCGGTTAACAGCCATCGTTCACATACTATATTTTTTTCGTAAAATCATTTACAAAAGGCTGGTTGTAAAATCGCTTTCTGGTAATCTTATACAATGCATTGAAAACTGCTCCAAAAATCGGTGGAAAAGGAGGTTCGCCCAAACCGGTTGGATCAATATCATTTTGTACAAAATTGACATCGATTTTTTTAGGTGCTTCCCTGAGCCGGATCATTCTGTAACGATTGAAATTGTTTTGTTCCGGAACACCATCTTTAAATGTTAACTCTCCGTTCAAAGCATTCCCAATGGCATCAACTATAGCACCTTCCTTCATGTTGATGGCAACATCGGGATTTATCACAATTCCACAGTCAACCGCACAACACACTCTTTTGACCACAGGATTTCCTTTTTCAGTACTAAGGTCAAGAACCTGGGCTACATATGAATTGTGAAAAAAATATTCTGATATGCCCCGATGAATATTGGTTTGATTTTTACCCCATCCTGATTATTCCTAGGCAAGTTTTAGCACCCCTGCATAGCAGGATGCGTCATAGTCGTTCCTTTGCCCTACAGTTTTTTTTAAAACCTTCATTGTTGTTATTGAGTTGTGATTTTCGACATCCAGTGCTAACACCCTTTATATACCGGTTAAATACCACGTGTTTGTATTTTTTCTCTCTTCTTAAATGCTTTTTCAATCACATTAAATCTTGCTTTCCGCGGATCAGGTTTGGCAATTACTTTTCCATTTAAGTCAATGTCCAGGATCTCTTCTTTTTGAGTATCATAAAGTGGCCAGTTCGGCACACCCTTACCATTGGGGTTACCAGTTTTGGCAAAGTTTGTCCAATAGGTATTCATGATCCGGGCTAACTCTTTCTCTTCATTTGTTGCTTCACCTCCGCCCCATCTTGCATTGAGTGTGTTGAAAACAAAAGGGACATCCGATCCGTGGCCGGCACCAAACCGGGCCCGCTCTCTCCCTGCCACAGGAACGTAACCGAATTGAAACATATAGGCCGGCGCACGTTTGGCTGTGAAAGTTCTTGCAGTCATACGTGCAGGTTCACCCCACACCCAATCCGTATTAAACTTTGTTTGTACCTCAGCGAATTCTTTATTCCCTTCCGGATCGAAGGCCGCTTTAGCCTCAGCTTCAAGTTCGCCAAAAAGTGAAAAGAGCTGTTCCTTTGAAGTGGCATTACTAACAAACTGGCCACCTATTTCCGCACTGCAATTTCCGATCATGAGCGGAACACGCGGCTGCCTGCCTGCCTTATAGGCGCTCTCCGCTGTTTCCACTACAAGCTTACCATCGAGAATGGGACCGGAATAAATACGAAGACCCGTGCTATCGTTTTCCTGGCCACCATCTACAATTTGATCCGCGGTTAAGGAGCGGAGTTTAGCCAGGGCATCAGCATCGGTATTTTGTATCTTGTGTTTACGAGCAAAATTGATCCCGATAGTTTCAGCAGAGACAGGGTATAGAGGATCAGCATTTTCTTTATTGATCGGTCTTCCGGTCAGAACACCATCACGACCACCACTGGAATGACCGATTGCTTTATGGAAGAGACCTTTTGCGGCGGGTATTGTTAAGAGTGAGTGAACGGCAACTCCTCCAGCTGAAAAACCGAAAATGGTCACATTATTGGGATCTCCTCCGAAGGCTGTAATGTTTTCTTTGACCCACTTAAGTGCAGCAATTTGGTCCATAAAAGCATAACTGCCTTTGAATTCATCAGGATGTTCTTTGCTCAATGCGGGGAACGCAAAATGACCGAGGCGGCCAAGCCGGTAATTAAATGTTACAAGAATGACGCCTTGTTTGGCAAATGCATCTCCTGCTGAACCGGGTCCGGAACCGCTACCTCCTGTGAAGCCGCCTCCGTGGATCCAAACCATTACGGGTAGTTTTGATTTACTGGTAGCAGTAGCCACTGTCCAAACATTCAGGAAAAGGCAATCTTCGGATTGGACTGTTGTAGAACCTGGCCAGGCTCGTTGTGAGCAATCCGCACAATCTTTGGTTGCATCGCGAACTTCTTTCCATGGAGCGACAGGTTGTGGCGGACGCCAGCGAAATTCACCAACGGGTGGTGCCGCATACGGAATACCTTTGAAAGACGAGACATCTCCTTTTGTCATTCCGCGAACAATTCCAGATGATGTTTTAACCTCCGGATTGGCGGGCTGTTGAGCATGTGAACTCCCTGCAAAGAACAACATCAACGAAATTCCAGTTAATAGTTTTTTCATATTGTCTGTGTATTTAGCGATTCGTGAATATTTATGTAATCATTACAAATCAATTTTTCTGCTGGCAAGCCATTTGATAACGGCCGGGTCGCGATGATCAAAGAAGGCACTTACTCTTTGATCGAGGGTCTGGATTAATTGCATGTCTTCATCGCTCAATTGAAAATCAAAAATGTTGAAGTTTTCCTCGATCCTGTCCTTACGAACCGACTTTGGAATGGCAACTATTCCTCTCTGTGTAAGCCATCGAAGAATTACCTGGGCGATTGATTTTTTATATTTCTTACCGATTGAAGCAAGCAATTCGTTCTGGAAGATGTTATTCTTTCCTTCCGCAAACGGGCCCCATGATTGGTGTTGCACACCGTTCTCCTGTAAGAACTTTTGTGTGTCAATTTGCTGATGGAATGGATGGGTTTCAATTTGATTGACTGCCGGAATGATTTTATTAAAGACAATTAAATCCATAAGCCTGTCTGGCTGAAAATTACTCACGCCAATGGCTCTTATCCTTCCATCCTGGTATAGTTCCTCCATCGCCCTCCACGATCCATGTACATCGTTATAAGGTTGGTGGATCAGGTATAGATCCAGGTATTCAAGCTGAAGTTTTTTTAAGGATTTTTCAAACGCTTTCTTCGTCTTTTCATAACCTGCATCCTGAATCCAGAGTTTTGTTGTAATGAAGAGTTCTTCCCGCGGCACGCCACTTTTTTTGATGGCATGGCCAACCGCTTCTTCATTGAGGTAAGAAGCAGCTGTATCAATTAAACGATAGCCTGCCCGGATGGCATCAATTACAGTTCGCTCGCATTCGTTGGGATCAGGCACCTGAAATACGCCAAAGCCTAAGAGTGGCATTTCAACACCGTTATGTAGTATTACTGATTGCATTGTTACATTATTGTGGATGAGATCATTACTGTTATCGCTCTGCAAAAATATTGTACTATTCATCCCGGGCAGGTACATAAATTACTGTTTCACCAACCATTTTTACTGATTGGTTCCCTTGTCTTATGTAGCGGCAAATAATTTCTTATAGAGGATTATGTATTTGGAACGCAAAGCCTTATTAAAGAGAATTTTACTTTATTGTCTTGTGTCAATGAACTACTATAATAATCAATATACACCTGCGGAAATGGAATAAAGAAAGCATCCTCCCCCTAAAACCTGAGTATATGTTAAGCTCGAAATTCACCCCCGCCAGCGGGGGACAATACTTCTCCAAAACTTTCATGCAATGAAGGGCTGTTATGTCCCCCTCTGGAGGGGGAAAACCGTGTAGGCATTGTACTATAGTGCTTTAGGGGGAGGACAATTCCTCTTTAAATCATGCAATAGATTTACATGTATCTCCGTATCAGGAAAGTAAAACGCTGCAGTATTATCAATTTAAGAAGAGAATCTTTAACTTTTTAAGATTAAAAAATAATTAAATCAATTAGAATAAATTGAGAGAGTGGTTTATAACTAACCAACCATACAGCTATATTGCCAATGCGCCCTAAATTGGTAATCCCATTCATATATTTTCCAATCAGGTATATGAGATCAGGTGCTAAGGAGTTTTTAGTATACTGTTGTAATCTTTATCACTTACAGGTTCCAACCAAACCGTTGAACCCTTATCAGGTGGCGTTATGGCAATTTGAATAAATTCCTTATCAGCACTCGCTCCATGCCAATGAGCTACATTGGGCGGGCATTTTACCACATCCCCTTTACGAAGTATTTTTTTATCACTGCCTTTTTCCTGGTAATAGCCTGTGCCACCTATCGCCAGCAGTATCTGTCCGCCGGGATGAAAATGCCAGTTTGTTCTGGCGCCCGGTTCAAAGGTTACATTGCCAACCTGCGTGTGATAAATGTTATCATCGGCTACCAATGTTTCCAGCCAGGCATTTCCACTAAAATGATTATTTGTTATTTTTTCGCCTTTAGGAAAAATGGCTTCTGCCATTTCAGTGGTGCCTGTATATTTTTTTTCTGTAGTATTTGTAATAGCACCACCCGGGTTCAATATTTTTTGTAAGACTGCATTGGCTTCATCGCCTTCTTTTTGTCCTACTTTTTTTTGAATGATGGAAACCAGGTGGTTAAGCTGACCTTTTGTAAGTCCGTTGTACATTCCAACATTGAAGTGGGAGCGCAATTGATTCTCCACACCGCCAACACAGGCTAGCGCAGAGATAGTGGCAATTTCCCTGGTCTTAAAATCAAGATTATCCCGTCCGAAAATATCCCAAAACAGGTGCTCTTTAAGAAACTGATCAATGGCCGGGGAAAATTCAAAAACTTCGCCTTTTACAGGTGCTCCAACAAGTTTAGTCTGAACCTCAGTTCCAAGTTCAAGTTTGGTCTTATGCATAGGTAAAGGAGAAGGGGCTTTGCCTGGCGCATCGTTGATACCATATTGCTTGCGGTCCCTAAGCACTGTCATGAATGTGTTAAGTGCATTCAGGCTTCGGGGAAAACCTGCATAGGCATATAACTGCACCATAACTTCTTTGATCTCGCTGATGGTTAAACCGGCGTTTAATCCTTCATACAAAGAATTGCTGAGATTTTTTTGATTGCCGTTTGCAGTGAATGCCGCAATGGTAACGATGCTTTCTTCTTTAGCAGTCAGCCCATCATTTTCCTTCATAAGTTGGGCCTTGGCGATAGAGGAACTGAAAATGATGACAACTATTAACAGTCCGGGAGATTTAAAAAGTGTTAAATGCATGATGTAGTTATTTCTCTCTAAATGCATTGATCTATTTCACCAGGTTGAGTTTCTTCAACCAATTTTTAACCTCCAATTCTGCCTGCTTTTCTTTTTCACCTTGTATCACAAAAAAGATTCCGTCTCTTTCCACCCCGCCTTTAGTTGAATAACCATCCAGGACGGTACTGTTCGGGCACATTTCTTTTACGGTATCAAAACTGCTTCCAGTTCCGTATCCGGCGTTGGTGTTGAATGGAACAATTTTTTTTCCGCTGAGATCATATTGCTTTAAAAAACTTTTCACTGGCGGGGGTAACTGCATACCCCAGGTGGGGAAGCCCAGAAAAATGACATCATATTTTTCTATGCTGTCAATTTTCGTTTTTAAGGGAGGTAAGAAACCAGTTGCATTCTCTTCGACAACCTGGTCAACAATGGCTTTATAGTTTTCCGGATAAGGTGTTTTAAGCTCCAGCGCTACCAACCTTCCGCCCACATTTTTCTGAATGATCTCCGCTATTGCTTTTGTGTTGTTCGTGCGCGACAAGTATACGATCAATACTTTTTTGGGGTCTGTTGTTTGCCGGGTAATTGGCTCGTTATTCCTGGTTTCTGCAGGCAAACATGCTTGGATGAAAAGAACCAGGGTCAGAAACATCTGTGACATGGCAGAAATTAATTTCCGATTTTTTCTGTGAAACTGCTGTATTGCGATGCAGCATGTACGTATGCTGCATCGCGAAAACAGTAAAGCATTATTTTATGATTTTTTCGTCAAATCATTGATGAAAGGCTGGTTGTAAAATCGCTTGCCGGTATTCTTATACAATGCATTGGCTACTGCTGCAAAGACCGGCGGAAAAGGGGGTTCGCCCAAGCCGGTTGGATCAATATCATTTTGTACAAAATTGACATCGATTTTTTTAGGTGCTTCCCTGAGCCGGATCATCCTGTAACGATTGAAATTGTTTTGTTCCGGAACACCATCTTTAAATGTTAAACCGCCATAAAAAGCATTTCCTATGCCATCCACTACAGCACCCTGCACCATATTGATAGCTGCATCCGGATTAATTACAACACCGCAATCCACAGCGCTGAAAACCCGTTCTACATAAGGCTGGCCATCTTTTTTTACGATGTCCACAACATGCGCCGCATAAGAGTTATGACAAAAATAAGCAGCTACGCCGCGACTGTACTTTTTATGCTCCGCATTATTCCATCCTGATTTTTCTTTGACCAGCTTCAGTACACCGGCATACCTGTCCGCATCATATTCATTGTTTTTGCCTACGGGGTTTTCTTTGGCTCTCTTTAAAAGTTCGAGCCTGAATTCTATAGGATCCTTGCCCATCAATTCAGCCAGCTCATCCAGGAATGACTGCTCTGCAGCCGCATTAAAATTTGATCGCGGTGCCCTGAATGCGCCAATGGTAATATTAGAAGGTATTTCCCAGCTCTCTGCCAGGTAGTTGTCAATGGCACCGGCGGGAAACCTGTTTGCATGAATGGCATGTTCAGGAATGCCGCCACCCTTTACATGAAACGCGATCAAATTTTTATTTGCATCCAGTGCAGCACGATAGGTAGCTGTGTACATGGGGCGATAGATGCCATAGGTCATATCATCTTCTCGACTGTATACCAGTTTAACCGGGGCTTTTGCTTTTTTAGAAATGATCGCCGCTTCCACAAGATAATGTCCGTATGCCCTGAGGCCAAAGCCTCCACCCATCCGGGTCATTTGTATCTCAATTTTATCTGCAGGAAGTTTTAATATTTTTGATAAGGTAGGTTCTATCCAACCCGGCGCCTGAAGAGGACCAATTAACAGTGCTTTTTCTTCTGTAACATCGGCGAAGAAATTCATTGGTTCCATACAGTTGTGTGCCAAAAACGGTGCATTGTAGGTGCGTTCCAGGATCTTGGCTGCATTTTTGAATGCAGTTTCAGGATCTCCGTCTTTACGTAATTGCTGTGCCGGCTTCTTTGCGTATTCGGCCATTTTGGCCAGATGGGTACTGGTACTTTCTAATCCGCCCGGAACAATAACCTCCCTTTTTTGACCCCTGCCGGCCATGGTATCTTTTGTATCGCTTATGGGTTCCCAGTTTACTTTGAGTTTCTTACGGGCATTCATAACTTCCCAGGTGGTATTGCCTGTAACTACCAGCAAATCGTTGAAAGTGCGTGTGTCGAACCCGCCCTGTTCGAAACCATCTTCATATAATTTTAATGAAAAAACATCTTTGATGCCGGGCATTTTCAACGTTTCTGCTGCATCAAAAGATTTGAGTTTCATCCCGAAGGCCGGTGGATGTTGAATCATGGCAATCAGCATTCCTTCCTGCATATGATCCAGCGCAAAAAGAGGTTTGCCGGTGACTATTTTCAAACCTTCCACATTTTTCTGTGAGCTTCGGATTACTTTAAAAGATTTTACATCTTTCAGTTTTACGCCCTTTGGAATGGGAAGGCTGGCAGCTTTAGAAGCAAATTCACCATACTTTCCCGACTTACCGCTTTTTTCATGATAGAGCATACCGGATTTAGTTGTTACTTCTTCCACCGGTACTCCCCATGTTTGTGCAGCGGACTCCCTCAGCATTTGGCGTGCTGCGGCACCTGCCTCCCTGAGGGGTCTCCAATACATCCTGATTGAATTGCTTCCACCGGTAAATTGCGGCCCTAATTTCGAATTATCGTGCGGCCCCATTTCTACCAATATTTTGTCCCAATCCACATCCAATTCTTCCGCTACGATCATTGGAAGTGAGGTCATCACATTTTGTCCAAATTCCGGATTAGGGTTGAGGATTTTTATGATATTGTCCGGAGTAATTTTGATATAGCCGGTTATTTCATACCATTGTTCCGGTAGATTGGCTTCATTCATTAATCCTTTGGGCCTGAATTTGGCCAGGCTGCTAAAACTAATCATCAGGCCACCCCCTGCAAGTATCGATGATTTTAAAAAGGAACGTCTGCTATGTGAAGGCATATTCTTTTCCATTGTTAATCTTTTAAATTTTAATAGCGATGCTTCGATCAATTTGATTATTTCTGTTTAGCCGCTGATTTGATGGCATCTTTTATGCGCAAATAAGTTCCGCAGCGGCAAATATTACCAGACATCGCAGCTTCAATTTGAACATCAGTTGGATTGGGATTTGTTTTCAGCAAAGCTGCAGCGGTCATGATCTGTCCGGTTTGGCAATAACCACACTGGGCCACATCATGCTCCAGCCAGGCTTTTTGAACGGGATGGTCACCATTTTTTGAAAGCCCTTCGATCGTAGTGATCTCACTGTTGCCAATGGCAGAAACAGGTAATTGACAAGACCTGACAGCCGTTCCGTTCAAATGGATCGTGCAGGCCCCGCACATAGCAACGCCACAACCATACTTTGTGCCCTGCATATTCAGGTGCTCCCTCAATACCCAGAGGACCGGCGTGGCGGGATCTACATCAACTTTTTTTGTACTCCCGTTAATCTTTAAAGTGTAAGTAGCCATGTGTAAGAATATTTAGTTAAGTTAAAGTATGCTGTATAATTTATTTTCTAAGTGCTTCTACCATTCCAGGGTTTACTGCCCCGGGTATTTTATTGCCCCAGCTGTTTTTAATATAATTAAGCACGTCTGCAATTTGTGTATCCGTCAAATACTCCTGGGATGGCATCGGTACATTATACGTTTTGCCATTAACCACCACTTCCTCTGATTGCCCTTTCAGGATAATATTGATCAATGTCTTTGACGGCTTTTTCAGGTAATCTGCTTTTGCCAATGGTGGATTGACCCCGGGTATTCCGTTTCCATCCTCCATGTGACAATTCTGACAATACGTGGTATACACTTCTTTGCCTCTATTAATGCTTTCCTTCAAATCCTGTGTGGGTATGGTACTGCTGGTAAAAGCCATTCCAAAGAACATTACATAGATCGTCAATTTTTTATTCATTCGCATAAAATTTATTTATTCGGCACTTTTGCACATTTATTAGCCTATTTTTTATGTTTTATACAATTTGCGAATATTGCTTCACATTATTTTCCGCATCCCTTGCATTTTCTTCTTTGCAAACAATGTGGCTCAAGGCATTAACTTCCAGGTGTCATGAGTTTGGTAAATGATAAGGAACCAAGTTTCCACACGCCTTTTTCTTTTACATAAACTTCAGTCACCATAAATGGATTCGTCACTTCATTCCCACCCACAACTGCCAGCAAAGTGATCCTGTTTAGGAGGATAGCCGTATTGTCAATAAATTTTACAGATACTTCATGGATATCTGCTTTCTTATACCAAATGCCGCCACTTTTTATAATATTAAGTTCCTGTTCTGTTCCCCAGGAACCACCCATGTGAACGAACACAGCCTTTTCGTGGAAGAGTTTGGTTAGGGCATCAACATTTTTATCTGACATCCATTGCCATTTGTCTTTTGATAGCGTGATGATTTCCTGGTCGCCGGCAGCATTTTGTGAGAAGGTTTGCGCACATGCAAAGATAAATAATAGTCCGAGAATGGTTGATTTCATATAATGGTATTACAGTTAATTTATTTGAATGCTTTTAATGTTTGATGATATGCGTATCCCGCACACTGCTGAATGTAAGGGCTAACATTTTCCACTCCTTTTTGTGCTTTTTATAAACTTCAGTAACAGTAAACTCTGTAACCACATCACTGCCCCGAACAAATGCGGTTAGTGTAATACGACTCCACACAATGGCTACATCATCCACCATTTCTACAGCAACATCATGTATATCCGCTTTTTTATACCAGATGCTTCCGGTTTTAATGATCTCAAGTTCCTCATCCTTTTTCCAGGTGCCACTCATGTGTACAAATTTTGCTTTGTCGTGGAAGAGTGTGGCAAGCTTGTCCACATCCTTATCTGCCATCCACTGCCATTTCTCTTTGGAGAGGTTGATTAGCTCTTGTTCTGCAGGACTAATGTTTTTGGCAGGAGCGACCTGTGCGTTGGACGAAAACGCATACAGGAGTAAAAAGCACATTCCAAGCATTGATAGTTTCATAGATTTTTTGTTTTTCCAATATTTATTTAATTTTTTATCCATTTAGTTCGCATTTGCAATGTAGCTACCGGGTTGGGTAGATATAAACCACACTAACAATTAAGCATTGTCCTCCCCCTACAGCCTCATACTACAACTCCTCCGCGGCCCACCCCCTCCAGAGGGGGACATAACAGCCCTTCACAGCAAGAATGTTTTGGAGATTGTATTGTCCCCCTCTGGAGGGGGTGAATTTCGAGCTTATCACATACTCATGTTTTAGGGGGAGGATATATGTAGTTTTTTTCGCTAGCACAGGTGGCATAATCTTATTGTTAGTTTTTTCCCAGGATAATAATCTAAATCGCCTGACAATAAAGCTTTGCGTTCAAAATACTTTATCCTAATATTTAATTTATTATCGATTGAAAATTTGAAAATCACACTTGTCAATGGAAACGGTCAGACTGAATTAAAAATGGTTGTTTTTCCCCTGAAGGACTGCATCATTTTCCCCTGTAAAGTTGTCATTTTATTTTTGCAATGGGCTTATATAAATTACTGTATTTCCTACCATTTTTACTGATTACGGATTTAATGTAGAAAGTCAACATTACAATACCGTATTTTTGATTGCTCAATAAAAAATGATATGGAAGACATATTGAAATTTGAAACCGTCAGCCAATACAATGCATTCAACAACCAGGAGACACTGCACCCGCTGGTGAGCGTGATTGATTTTTCGAAAGCATCCCCCAGGAAGTTGAGACGGACCTATTTCGGTTTCTATTTGGTTTTAATAAAAGATGTGCTTTGTGGTGATATCCGTTACGGAAAAAATACGTACGACTACCAGGAGGGTACCCTGATATTTTTGGCTCCGGGCCAGATAATGGGGGAGAATGGGGATGAATTATATCAGCCAAAAGGTTACGGGATCGTCTTCCACCCAGACCTGATCAAGGGAACTTCACTTGGTCGTCATATCGACGACTATACCTTTTTCAGCTATAATGTGAACGAGGCCCTTCACGTGTCTGAACGCGAACGCCAACTTGTGCTGGATTCATTTTCTAAAATCAACTACGAATTGGAACATGCGGTTGACAAACACAGCAAGATACTGATCGCAGATAATATTGAATTACTACTGAATTATTGCGTTCGGTTTTATGACCGCCAGTTCATTACCCGGGATAATGTCCACAAGGGAATCCTGGAGCGTTTTGAAACAATGCTCAATGAATACTTTTCATCAGACAAGCCGCAGCAGATTGGTTTGCCTTCAGTTGCATATTGCGCGGGCGAATTTAATTTATCACCCAATTATTTTGGCGACCTCATTAAAAAGGAAACAGGTAAATCTGCCCACGAATTCATTCAGCTCAAGCTCATTGATGAGGCCAAGGAAAGAATATTTGATGCCAGCAAATCGGTGAGTGAAATTGCTTATGGACTGGGGTTCAAATATCCTCAGCATTTTAGCCGGGTGTTTAAACAATATACGGGTGTGACGCCGCAGGAGTATCGGAGTTCCACTAACTGATTTGCTACAAGAATTTCGCCCGGTGGTGTGTTCTTTTTCTGAAAGCTTTTTAATATGTCATTGCAGGTCCGCAGAGAAATTTGTAAACTATATTCGCACCCAAAATGGTTTTTGTATCAAGCGCCTCATAGAGGCGCAATTCTTGTAGCCAAACGGATTTTTGTATCAAGCGCACCGCCCGGCAGGTGAGATTCATTTTTGTTCGGAGAAGCCAGATTCTTGTATCATAATACATTTCATTTTGTAATTTTCTTTCAAGTGAAAAAAAGATTACTTGTAAATAAATATTATGTTAACAACAAAAATATTATTATTTGAATTTGGAACAGAAGGTGTAGGAGCATCCGTATATAAATTGCCGGATAATAAAGTGATCGAAAAGGGAAGCAGTGGAGGCATTCTGGATGGTGTCGAGAATCCGTTTAAAGATTGGAAAAAAATCTATGAGAATTGGGATTTATGGTGGTCTAAATTTACATCAGAACATCAGGAACAATGGATATACTTTTATCCGATATTTATTCATAAGGACATTAAAAAATCACTTCAGATTGCAGTTGATCAGTATAATTCAAATATTGACTTTGCTGATCAAAAAGAAAATTGGAATTGCTGGTTAAGAGAAATAATGTAATGCTAAACTGGTAATGAGGCGGCGTCAAGCAGCCCTCCTATATTTTTCTTCCCTTCAATTCAACAATAAAGTACTGGGTAGTCATTTATTCTTTTCCGAATCAGATCAATTTTCCTGATAGCGTTTATGTACCCGGATGCGAGGATAATACACCTACATCCTTCCCGGTGGTCTTCCTTAGAATAGGAGCGTCGGTTACCATCATGGTTGTTCCTTCCACCAGCAGGGGCTGGATATTCTGCAGGAATTCATCAGGTATTTTGATCCGGGAGAGTTGTTGTTTAGGATCATTGTATTTGCCGCTGCCATAGTGTACATCTTTCAGATCCTGCGAAATCCATTGCAGGTTTTGGATAGGGGTTGTGCCAGAAGCGCTGCTTTTAGCCTGAGCTACATAAATAATAGTGCCGATGGAATCTTTTTCATTGGCTATCTCAATTTTTGTCCGGCCAATCTCTACACCGTTTCGCATTACAACCATGCGTTTGTCTGTTCTGCTCATCAACATGGTTACCGGTCCATCAGTAGATTTTTCAGGGGTCCAGCGGTATTTTTCAGTAGAGGACAAACGCTCATGTACCTGTTGCTTACCATCAACCATCACCGGGCTTAGGAAGGCAGGATGGTCTACGGCCTCAGGAAATTGGACCTGGTTTGTTACTACTACGGTCATGCCCAGCGGTGTTTCGTTGAAGAGCATCCGTGCATATTCAGAAGGAAGGTGTACACAGCCATGGGAGGATGGATAACCCGGGAGCCCGCCGGCATGGAGTGCAATGCCATATTGGGTGAATTTCTGGGTATAGGGCATGGATGCGTTATTGTATTTGCTGGAATGGTGATTGGCGTCTTTCATCATGGTATGAAAAACCCCAGTTGGTGTTTCATGTCCCTTTTTTCCTGTACTGATGGTGGAAATGCCGATCAATGCGCCATTGCGGTAAGTGTACGCCATTTGTTCGTCGAGGCTTACAGTCACCAATACAGGACCCTTTGGAGAAATTTCCGGAGCCCAGGTAAATTCACCTTTTTTCAGCGAATCTTTGGGGGTGTCAATTGGCCGGGGTGATTTTGCCCCCCAGAATTGAGCATCTGCTGTGTTGGGTACCAGGTACATTACCAGGGTGAGGACTACCATAAAAACCAGGTTGCGCATAATGGATAATTTTTTGCGGGTATAAAATTACTTTAAATTTTCGCCAAACCGCCTGGCTGTCGGCTAATTTATGAGATGTGTTCCTGTTCAATAAATCTTTTACACGTATCACATAAAAAATCATGTGAATTCGGTCTTTTTCTTAAGGGAAATAAAATACCAGATCTAACAGTATTAACGCGGATTTGTTCACATTGGACCCTTCTTTATTTGAATGGTATTTGCCCGAAGAATTTGTTTTTTATATTTGACTATCGACAAAAAATCAAATCTAAATGCATATGCTTACAGACATCCATCCAAAACTTCCTATGCGTGATAAAGCCGTTACCAGGGATTTTTATATAAACAAATTGGATTTTCAGGAATTTGGCAGGGCCGACTTCGACGGCTACCTGATGGTGCAAAAAGACCAGATTCAAATTCATTTTTTTGAATTTAAAGACATTGATCCCAAAGAAAATTACGGGCAGGTATATATCAGAACAGATAATATCGAAAAATGGTACCAGCTGGCATTGGAGAAAAAAATAATCATGCCCGATGCCGGACACCTGCAAATTAAACCCTGGGGGCAAAAAGAGTTTTCCCTGCTCGACCCCGACAACAATTTACTTACATTCGGACAGCCTGTTTTTTAAAGGGCGTTTCAAAAAAAAGATGGCTTACAAAATGAAACCTGAATATTGAATCGAAAAAATAAAGACTGATCCGTTTATCAGGAATAAAAATTTGCCATTTAACGTGTATGCTATTAGTAGACCTCGTTCCTGACATCCCGACCATTTTATTAAAAATATTCAACTTGTTTAATGGAAGACATTTACAATAATGCCGCTCCTCCGGAGCTGGAATACATCAATCATGGTCTTTCTACAATAATGCCGCTCCTCCGGAGCTGGAATACAAAACGCAGAAACGTGTTATTGTCTTTGAGATAGGAGCGACATATATGTTGCAATATATTTTTCTTGCCTTTCAGCTCCGGAGGAGCGTCATTCTTGTAGTATTATATGGATATTTTCTTTTAGCTCCGGAGGAGCGACATTCTTATAGCATTTTTTCAATTCGACAATCAATTAAATAAATGATGTACCATTGGCACGAAGGAGGGATTTATCATATCATGCCCTATTGAAATAATAAATATAAGGATCCCTCTTTCGACTGACTTCCTCCAGGTATGACAGACAAGTTAGGATGACAAGTTGGTGAATCTTGGCTTTCTACAAATTCCCTTCGGCTAAAAACCCATTAAATTCTTTCAGACAACTTTAAAGAGACGGATTGCTGTCTACTAATCAAAACGCATATAAAAATTATATTATACGATTTAATTGTCTATAAAAAATAAATATTTATTGTTTATCAATAAATATTTATCTATATTTGCATCATCAATCTAAAACAAACAAAAATGAAACCTAAAACAAAATGGATGTTGGGGGCCATGAAGTTTATTGCCTGGATCATCTTTATTGGCATTTGTATTAAAACCGGGGCCATGATGTTTTCCTTTTTTATAAGCCTGGCTAAGAATCCCGAAGCAACAAAAAACCTGTATGAAAGGCTTGACCTCTCAGATCTTTACCAATACAGTACCGGGCAGTATGTAGTCTTTGTATCTATCATAATAATCCTTTCTGCAAGTAAAGCACATCTCTTTTACCTGCTCATCCAGATTTTTTCAAAGATCAATATTATCCATCCTTTTAGTAAAACGGTGTCTTCTTTGATTTCCACTATCGGGTATGTTGCTTTAGGGATTGGGGTGGTGACTGTGCTCGCAAATACATATCGGGAGTGGCTGTCAAAGCAGGGGGTATCTTTCCCTGATCTTCAGGCATACCTGGGTGGTGGTGCAGAATTTCTGCTCTTAGGCGGTATCATCTTTATGATCGCAGAGGTTTTTAAAAGAGGGATCGAAATACAAACTGAAAACGAATTAACCGTATAAGCCATGCCAATAATCGTAAACCTCGACGTCATGATGGCCAGGCGAAAAATGTCACTAAATGAGCTCTCTGAAAAAGTAGACCTCACATTGGCCAATCTGTCTATCCTGAAAACCGGAAAAGCAAAAGCCATTCGGTTCAGTACACTGGAAGCAATTTGTAAAGCATTGAACTGTCAACCCGGCGATATTTTAGAATTTGTAGAGTAACTTGTTTGGGTTACTCTGTGTAAACTACAATCATCAAATAATAAGAGCCCCGGATTTTTACATAAAAACACGGGCATGAAGATGTCTTAAATTAAAAAGATCATATGGACAATTCAATCAATAAAACTTTGTGGAGTCAATTCGGCGCCAGCATCGAGATGCTTGAAAATGCCATCATGCTTTGTCCGACGGAGCAATGGAACACCGGCACCAGGTTCTGGTACAAAGCCTATCATTGCCTCTTCTTCCTCGACTACTACCTGACCATGGATCCAAAGACATTTTCTCCGCCTGCACCTTTCACACTTTCTGAATTCGTGGATACCATGCCGGAGCGAGTTTATGAGAAACAGGAATTGATCAACTACCTGCAATACAATCGTGAGAAATGTTATTTACTGATCTCCAGGTTAACGATGGAGGCATTACAGGAAAGATGGATCAATGTTTCTGGTTCCATGAATTATTCCGTCCTTGAAATACTATTGTATAATATGCGACATGTACAGCATCATGCTGCCCAGTTGAATTTACTCCTGCGGCAATCTATTAATGATGCACCGGACTGGGTTAGCCGGGTGAGGGGAGAGGTTTAATGTTAAAATCTTCTTTCTTAGCGGTTACTGTATTTACTTTCGATTTTCGATTTTCCACTTTCAATTTCCATCAGGCCACCTGCTTTTCTCCCAACCGCTTCATCACCCTAACATGTGATGCAATCGCCGTAGTCATCTTTGGATAAACATTATACGGAAGGTTGAACTTTTCACATTCTTCCTTAACGATCTTGCTGATGGCAGGGTAGTGTATATGGCTCACCCTGGGGAATAGGTGATGCTCCACCTGGTAGTTGAGTCCGCCTACATACCAGTTAATGAATGCATTGTCTGGTGCGAAATTAGCGGTTGTCTTTATTTCGTGTACGGCCCATTCTTCGTTGATCAATTTATTTCCCTCTGTTGCTACTTCAAAAGTTGTTTTCTCCACCACATGTGCCAGCTGGAATACCACCGCAATGGTAAGTCCCATGGTGAGGTTCATCAACAGGTAACCCACAATCCAGGGACCAAAGCCAACCATCATAATGGGGATGACCGCATAGAAAAATATATACAGCAATTTGCTCACCCAGAAAATGATGTGTTCTTTAGTGGAGATCTTCATCTCCGTTACTACGATCTTGCGTGAAAAATATTTCATCCAGTCGGTAAGCATTAACCAGAGGATTGTGCTAAGCGAATAAATGAAAAACATATAAATATGCTGGTACCTGTGTGCCGGGACCCATTTCTGTGTTTCGCAATGTCGCAATACCGGGGACTTGGCAATATCATCATCCAGTCCGTCTACATTTGTATAAGTATGGTGCAGGATATTATGTTTTATTTTCCAGATAAAGGCATTGCTGCCTAATGCATTCATGGTGAGGCTTAGCAGTTCATTCACCCATTTCTTACTGGAATAACTGCCATGGCAGGCATCGTGCATCACATTAAAAGCAATGGAAACAAGGGTGAAACCGAGTAAAATAGATAAGCCGGCACCGAGCCAGGGGTTATACGTTCCGGTAAGTAAAAATATATAGATGGCAAATGCTATTGGAAAAAGGATGAGTGCCTTGGCGTATAATTTTATATTGCCCGTTTTGCGAAGTTTGCTGCTTGCAAAATACTGATCAACCGATTTTTTAAGTGATTGATAAAATGGTTGTCCGTTATGGGCGAATGTTACTTTTGTCATAATACAATGATTTACTTTCCTTTTAACGGGAATATGAAAATCTGCTGAGTAACAAAGGTACTCTAAAGGTATGTTAAAAAAGCCTTTTGTGTAAGCCGGGAGAGGTTTATTTACCGCTGTTCTTAACATACTTTTCCAGCCATTGATGTTGTTCCCAGAGCATATGCAGCAGGTTTTCCCGGGCGGCATAACCATGGCTCTCATAGGGTAATTGCACATACCTCACCGTTCCGCCATGCCCCTTGATGGCATTATACAATCTTTCGCTTTGGATAGGAAAGGTGCCGGTATTATTATCCATTTCTCCATGGATCAGCAGGAGGGGTGTTTTTATTTTATCAGCAAAGCTGAAAGGCGACATATTATAATAAACATCCGGAGCCTGCCAGTACGTTCTTTCCTCCGCCTGGAAACCAAAAGGGGTCAGGGTCCTGTTGTAGGCACCACTGCGGGCAATACCAGCTTTAAATAAATTTGTATGTGCAAGCAGGTTTGCTGTCATGAAAGCACCATAGCTATGTCCGCCTACTGCCACCCTGTTGCTGTCGCCCACGCCCAGTATCGCCAGGTGTTGGATAGCCGCATGGGCATTTAAATAAAGCTGTGGAATAAACTGATCGTTGGGTTCCTTATCACCTTCTCCCACAATGGGCATTTCTGCATTATCGAGAACGGCATAACCCTGTGTTACCCAATAAATGGGGGATCCCCAGTTCAGGCGTGTGAAAGTGTATTTACTGCCCCTTACCTGCGCGGCGTCTGCGGCTGATTTATATTCCCTTGGATAGGCCCAGATGATAACCGGAAGCGCACCATTTTTTGTAGCGGAGTAGTCCTTGGGAAGGTAAAGGTCTCCTGTTAAGTCAATATTATCCGCCCGCTTATAGGATACTTTTATTTTAGTTACGCCATCCAGTTGCGGATATGGATTTTTAAAAGTGGTCAAAGGCATGCCAGCAGGGGCTGGTTTTTTAAGATCGCGCAGGTAATAATTTTGCGTTTCGGTTGTGCTTTCTCGTGAGGTCAGGAAGATGCCTTTTTCAGGATCGATGATATCCATGACCGTTTCATAATAAGGTGGTGTGCAGCGCCAAAGAGGGGTGCGTTTACCGGTAGTGAGATCCATCGATTGTAACAAGGGCATATCCCCGTCTGGCGATGAGCCTTGTGAACGCAATAAAATTTCTTTTTCTTTTTGAATGATCAGGGTATTCTTTCCAAATTCATTTTTCCTGGTCATTGGGGTACCAATATCGCTATACGCATCGTTGCTGCTTCTTTCGAATAGTGAATCGAGTTTTCCGGTTGTTGGATTGTAGAGGTTCATCCGGGTTTTCCGGTCGGAAAACATACTCTCATACACAATGGCATGTTCTTTATCTCCCCAGATAATTCCCTGAAAGCGTTTATGCGTTTTAAATAATTCCACCGGAGGTTCCTGTGATAATGGGTTGATGGCATATACGGCATCCCTGAATTCACTTTTAGACCTTCCCATTCCTTTGTCAACCGCCTGTACATAAACAACAGTTGCAGGTACATCTGTGCGCCATTGAAAACTCCTGGGGTATTCCGGTACATCATCAAAACCAATAGGGGCTCCTTCTTCAGATGGATTGCTGGCGACTGTTTTAACAATCACGCCTTTCATGTTCATTATATACACCCGTTGCGGGAATCCGTTATAGGGTACCAGGTAAGAAAAAGGATTTGCAACTGTTGAAACAAGGATATAATTATTATCTGGTGAAACAGAAACCAAACTATAGATGTCAGGTGTGCCGAGTGCCTGTTCCGATTTGAAATCGTTTACCATCAGTTGCGCTGTGGTCAAATAGGCAAACATTTCTTCATCATATGGATTTTTGATCAGGTCCTGGTAAGTTCTTGAAGCCCCTTTTTTCCCAAGGCTTTCCTGTACCACGGGTCCGCTGGGAGCGGGTTTTTTTTCCGGCATCGGATTTCTGTTAACAGGTACAGTTTTGTAAACAAGTTTTTCGTTTCCGGCCCATGCAAAGGAGAAACCTGGTAATGTGTTTAAGGGTAACTGGTTTATTTTTTGAGCAGATTTTGTTGCGATGGTAACAACATACAGATCTACCCGTGTATCGGAGGTATGGATGAAAGCAAATTTTGTCTGATCAGGACTCCATTGGATATTGCCTGCATGAAGATCTGCCGGGATTCCCTGGATGGGATAATCTGTTTTTGAAGCAATATTCCGTAAACTGATTTTTGTTACAGAACCCGCCCTGCTTGCACTGAAGTTTGCCGGGTTCATCCTGAGACCGCCAATACGGAGTTCCGGTTCGGCCAGTTCGGCGATTGAAGGGTAACTGCTGCGTTCCATGATCAGCATCCACTCCGCCTTACTGTCCAGGCTAACCGAAGGTGTGGTTGGTGCGAGCAGCAGGTCCCTCATAATGGCAGGAGGTTGCTGGTAGTTCAGTTGATCCTGGGCAAAAGAGCAAAAAGATGTATAAACAAAAAGTACTGATAATAACTTTTTCATTAGTAAGATTTAAACTTAACCGCAAAGCCCGCCTTCGCACAATA
>JAHEEX010000294.1 GCA_024640465.1 Sphingobacteriales bacterium
TGTACGATCTGTTTTAATATTTCTTTGGGACCGGCTTTGATGATCTCTTTAGGTAACATTTTCAGAATGGCCTTAGAAAAAGACCTGATGACTTCTTTTTGGGTGAGCACATAGAATTTCCAGGGCTGTTTATTTAGCGCAGAAGGCGCCATCCGGCCGGCATCAATGACCTTTTCAATAATCTTTCTGTCAACAATACGTGGTTGATATTTTCTTACTGCCCTTCTTTCGTAAATGATGTCTAATACATCAGGTTTTATGAGCGTCTCATGTATTATAGCTGATTCCATAAAATGATTTTAACTGGTGAAAAATAATAGTACGTCGATTGCCTCTCCGTATTCCCACCGGGAATAGGATATAATGGTATGATTTACATCAACACCAGGTCTACTTGAAACAAAGAAATCTTGTTTAGCGATTAATTCCTATCGGCGCCTTGGCATCAATATTCACTTCATGTTCTGCGAGTTGAGAAAGGCGATCGTCGATTTTTTTCTCATTGATCTCTGCTTCATGAAAAGCGATGGAAGCTTTCTCCATGCCCAATGCATTGGCAAAAGCAGTGGCCGTACCGTAGGTACTTATTTTAAAGTGATTGATTCCCTGTATAGACGCCAATAAACAAGCGTCTTTAATGGCAGCATCTGTGCAGGAACTAAGTTTTTCTTTTGCCTCTTCAATATATGCATTCATAATCCTGTTCTTCAGTCCCACCAAACCAATTTTTTCTTCGCTCACAAACTGTTCTAATTTTTGAATATGCTCTTCAACCATATCATGGTATTTCTGTAATACGTTTTTGAGCTTAAGAGAGCCCGCCATGCTGATCCATTCCGGAAGGAGATTTTTTAACTGTACTTCCGCACTCATAAAATTACGGGCATCATAATCCAGCAGGTTATGCAGGGTGGTAATAGTTTCAGTATTGTTTGTCATGGCGTTTAATTTTAGGGGTATCAATTTAGTGAATGATACCCCTAAAATCAATGACAATGGTCAGCAAAATATGTGTTACAACTTTAACCGCTGAGTAAAAGTCGGAGCTAAGAAACACTAGCTGAAAAGGTATTCTACGTCCTCACGGCTAAGACTCTTCACAAATGATGAATCATCAGCAATCAGGTCTCTTGCCAGCGAACGTTTTTTCTCCTGGAGCTGCAGGATCTTATCTTCGATCGTATCCTTACAGATCATCCTGTAAGCAAAGATGTTTTTGGTTTGTCCTATACGGTGTGTACGGTCAATGGCTTGTTGCTCCACTGCGGGGTTCCACCAGGGGTCTACAATATAAACGTAATCCGCGGCAGTAAGGTTAAGACCTACACCACCGGCTTTCAGTGAGATAAGGAATACACGCACTGATTCATTATTCTGGAAACTCTGGATGGCTTTTTCACGATCCTGGGCTGAAGTGCTACCATCAAAATATTCAAACGGCACATCCAGTTCTATGAGTTTTTCTTTGATCAGTGCAAGCATACCCAGGAATTGTGAGAATACAAGCGCTTTGTGGTTGCTGATATTCTCCGTGATCTCCCGACCCAGTTCTTCCAGTTTAATAGAAGCGTTTGGATATTTCTCCGGTTCATTCATGATGGCTGGGGAATCGCAGATTTGTCGCAATTTCATCAAACCTTGTAAGATGGTCAATTGCGATTTATCAATTCCCTGTTCACTGATCACACCCAATATCTTATTCCGGTAATCATTGCGATAAGCATCATAAATTTTGCGTTGCTCATCTTCCATTTCGCAGAAGAGAATGGTTTCTGTTTTATCGGGCAGATCCTTGGCCACCTGTTCTTTGGTCCGGCGAAGAATGAAGGGGTATAATAGTTTTTTAAGGTGTTCCTTCTGCACCTGCTCACCAAACTTATCAATGGGTGTGGCAAATTCGTTGCGGAAGAATTCCACACTGCCGAGCATCCCCGGGTTGAGGAAGTTCATCTGAGCGTAAATGTCGAAGGTATTATTTTGTAAAGGCGTACCACTCATGCAGAGGCGACTCTTAGCCTGTAACAGCGATGCTGCTTTGGTAACCTTGCTTTGCGGGTTTTTGATGGCCTGTGATTCATCCAGCACCACATAATCAAATGGCACATCCACCAGCATTCGGATATCACTGCGAAGCGTGCCATACGTGGTAATCATCACGTCTTTATCTGCAAATATTTTTTTGTCGCGGGCCCGGTCACCACCATGGTGTATAAGGTAAGTTAATGCCGGGGTGAATTTCTTGATCTCATTTTCCCAGTTAAACATCAGCGTGGTAGGACATACAACCAATGCCTTTAATGACCCATGTGTTTCTTTATAGAACTGCAGGAAAGAAAGAGCCTGGACTGTTTTACCCAGACCCATATCATCTGCCAGTATGCCTCCCCAGCCAACTTCACTCAGGTAATTAAGCCAGTGGTATCCGGCAACCTGGTAAGGACGTAAAATATGTGCAAGTTCTTTAGGAGGGTCTACTTCTTTGATTCTATTGAAACTGCGCAGCCGCTCGTATTTTTCTTCCAGTCGGATCATTACTTCAGTTTCATCAACACTGTCGTACAGTTCGTCAATGATACTGAGGTGATATTTTGATAAACGGAGTTTATCGGTCTTGCCTTCTCCAACGCGGAAAAGCAGGGAATATTTTTTAAGCCATTCTTCCGGGAGTATACCCAGGGTGCCGTCATTCAATTGTACAAACTGCTGCTTATTGGTCAGTGCCCGTTTTATTTCGGCTATGCTTACCTGCTGATCCCCAAACAAAACATCCACACTGGCATCGAACCAGTCAACACCATTATTGATGCGGATTCGCGTACTGGGTTTGGCTGTATTGAAGCGGAAGTTGCGCAGCACATCAAAACCGGTCACCGGTACTTCCATATCTTTCATGGCATCCACAAACAAAAAGAACCAGTTATTCTTCAATACATCGCCGCCCTTGAGTACAAGAGTATAAGAGCCTTCTGGCCGTATGAAATTAGAATGCAGGGCTTCAAGTTTTTTGATGAACTGCATTTCAGTTGACTTATTCCGGTGAATAACCATTACCTGGTTTCCGGCAGGCAGGATGATGGTATCTTTTTCGGTATGTCTTACTTCATATCCTTTGTAGGAAAAAACAGGAGCAAAAACGAGGTATTCGCCTTTTTCCTGCAGCATCAGTTTAATCTCAGGTTCACCATCACGAATTTCACGTACCAGCGACTTATCGAACTCCACTTTATATTTCCGTGTAAGAGGTAATAATGTTTTTTGCAGGTATGCTTCCCAGTTATCCTGGCTGACTACTATCGATTTTTTCTCCAGGAATTCATGCACCGCTTCGTAATCCTCCACCTTATCCCATAGATAAACACAATTGTCATATAATATCGCCAGGTCGCTTTCCCATTCGTTATCCTGTAAGTCAATATCCAGCTCATTCACCATAGCCGTGCAGGAAATGGTATAATCATCTCCCTCTTTGTCAACATGTATGGCCGGAACCATGGCAGAAGGGCTGATCGTAACCGGCACAAGGTTCTTTGTTGTAAATGATTTACCGGACGGCAGGTAAAAGAACATTGTTTTGTCCTG
>JAHEEX010000128.1 GCA_024640465.1 Sphingobacteriales bacterium
ACATATTCCGATTATAGTAATATAGCATCCGTATCAACTTTTGCATATGTAGTTTCTATCAACTTTAACCGGGATAATCCGGCTGCGGCACCTTGGAATAATACAAATAATGTTCCGCAGGTAGGGGATGTGTATGAGAATTTCGTTAATGAGTTATCGAACCCGACAGGCATTAATATGGAAGTCCTGACAGACTTTAGCGGTGAGAATCCATTTGGTGTAAATACAGGGAATAACAGCGGAATATTTCCAGATAATGTAATGAGGAGCTCATGGTGGTTAGATGTAGGTGTTACATCACAAATCAAGATCAGCGGACTTAGCCAGGCTCAGGAATACAGTTTCGTATTCTTTGGAAGCAGGGATGGTACAGGAAACCGTACAACAGTTTACACAATTAATGGTCAGAGTGTATCATTAAATTGTTCTGGTAATTCAACGCAAACTGTTCAATTAGATAAAGTCAGGGCTGACGAAAATGGCGAGGCAACCATTACAGTTTCTCTTGCGCCAGGAGCTATATTTGGTTATCTCGGAGCATTGGTTATACAGGCATCAAATATTCCTGCTGAATCTTTGAACCAGATAAGCGGCTCAAGTGTAAAAGTTGCAACTATGGATTTGCTCAATACGACTAATAGGGCAACAACCAATGAGCAGCAAACTCCAACACCGATTATCCCGAATCTTGTCTTGAAAGGTTATCCAAATCCGTTTGTTGATCAGTTGACCTTATCTACGAACTTTGATAAGCCCCAATCAAAATTATCTGTCAGGATTATCGATATGAGTGGTAGGATGGTTTATTCGCAGGATTTCCAAGGTATCAATAAAGGTTCATGGACAAACAGGATCAATTTAACCGGTAAGGTGTCACAACCTGGCACATATATCCTTCAGGTAACTGGTCCTGACCTTCAAAAACCTATGATACTTCAAATACTTAAACTGAAGTAATAAATGATGATGTAATAAATAACTGTTATAATTTTAAAGTCCGGCTGTTAAGCCGGACTTTTTACTTGCATTAGTTGAAAGTTTTTTTTAATTTTGCTAATATTTTTAGTCGATGGAATTGTCTTATCTATTCAGGGTCCTCTATAAGAGAAAGTGGATCATTCTTGCAAGTGTTTTATTAGCTGTTTTGGCAGCCTTTTTTCTTACGCAGAATACTAAACCTCAGTATAAATCCATTGCACAGTTGTCAACAGGATTTACTGTAACAGAAGATATTAAACTTTCTGAAGATAATTTCAATATTTCCCAGATTGATGTGAAATTTAATAATACCATTGAAAATATTACTTCCCAGAAAGTATTAAGTCAAATTTCCTATTTGCTTATCATCCATGATTTGAATTCAAAAAAACCGTTTAGAACCCTGGATAAAAAAGAAAAAGCAGTATTAGGAGAAATTAATACGTCAGAACTTTTAAATCAATACCTGGGTAAACTCGATTCATTACATGTGCTAAACCCTTCAATACCCATCGAGAATAAAATGATTCAGCTTTTGAAAGCGTACAAATATGATTTAGAATCCATATTAAAAGACTTAAGTGTTGTACGATTTCAAAGAACAGACTATATTAATATTTCATTTAAATCTGAAAATCCTGAACTTTCAGCATTTGTAGTGAATAATTTGATAAGTGAATTTGAGCGTTATTTCAAGACATTCCGAAAAGAAAGATCTAATGAATCTAGGAGCTCTCTTGACTCACTTGTGGATAAAAAGAAACAGGAGCTTGATAACCTCGTGGCCTTTAAATCTAAATTTTTAAACGATTCTGCAGCTTCAGATCCTATGTTGGAAACAAGCAGGCAGCAACAGATTAACCAATTTGAAACATCTCTTGCTGAAGAAATAGGCCGCTCGCAGAATTTGAAATACCTGATCAGTCAGCTTAACCAACAGATCGAAAATGCAAAATCTTTAAAATCAACAAAAACCAATATCAATACAGGCACTAATGATGAGTATGTAATTCTGAGAAAACAGTATAATGATCTGTATGCTGAGTATGTAAGTAAAGGGTCGAATGATCCTTCGATGAAAAGCAGGTTGGATAACCTTCAGAAACAAATGGAAGATAAAGTACCCTCTGCTGAAATAATTCCTCAAAGTGATAATGGGCCAGCCAATAACATTCATATCGATGGATTGATCCAGCGAAAAATTGAGGCAGAAGGGCAATTGAAATCTGCCGAAGTGAAAATTGCTTTTTATCAACGAAGTATCAATCAGCTCAAAGGCCTTGCAAATGGCCAGGGTATTACCTCAGGTAGCCTTGTTCAAATTGATAAGGAAATAGAAATAGCTACTACAGAATATATTGAAGTAAAAGATAAACTGAATATTGCTCTTAATATGAATGAAGGGTCCGCCTCAAATTTTAAACAGACCATATTTGGACAACCGGCATTTAAGCCCGAACCTTCTAAAAGAATTTTGGTATTAGCTATGTCTGGCCTGTCAGCTTTTCTGGTCAGTTGCCTGGTGTTGATATTTTTGCAATTGTTGGATTCTTCTATAAGAACTCCTTCGAATTTCCAAAAACAATCCGGCATTAACTTACTTGGCTTAATAAATTGGATGCCTTTAAAACACGAAAGGATAAACGTTCAGGTAATGAATACTGAATCAGATACAATTCAAAGGAGCAATGCATTTCGTGAGTTATTAAGAAAGGCCAGGTTTGAAATAGAGAATAGTGGTAAAAAAATATTTCTGTTTACAAGTACAATGCCCAGGCAAGGAAAGACAACTTTAATACAGGCTATTGCTTATAGCATTAGTCTTACCCATAAAAGGGTGTTAATAATAGATACAAATTTTTGTAATAATGATATTACAGTTTACAATGAAGCACTGCCGTCGCTTGAATCATATTCTTATATTGGAGAAGAATTGAACACTGAAAATCTCAACAGTATTATTTCAAAAACCGAAAATGAATTTGTAGATATTATTGGATGCCAGGGAGGTGACTATACACCAGCTGAAATTTTGCCCAAGAACCATATTCTAAATTTTTTGCCTGCGCTATTAAAAGAGTACGACTTTATTTTCCTTGAAGGTGCTGGATTAAATGGGTTTACCGATTCTAAAGAACTAGCGCCCTATGCGGATGGGATAATAGTCATTTTTTCAGCCGAATCAGATTTCAAACCTGCCGATAAGGACTCTTTGAAATTCCTGAAAGGATTAGGAGATAAATTTATGGGTGCCATTCTTAATAAAGTGGATAATGAAAATCTGAATTTATAAGCAGTGGAACATATGTTAAATATGGTCAGGTATTCTATTTATAATTATCGTGTATTAACCCCGGTTAAAAAAATCAGGTCTATCTAAAAAGACTATGTAAAGGTGGTCGCAGTGCCATACGTTGCCGGGTTTTCAATATAAAAAATAGAGAAGAATTTTTTCTTTGCTATTCATTTCATTAGTCATTCAGTCAGTGAACCTGCGACCATTGACAACAAAAAAAAGCCCACCACAATTTTGGTATTTTGTAAATAAAAAAACCCACCATTGCTCAAGCAATGGTGGGTTTTGTCGGGAAGACAGGATTCGAACCTGCGACCCCCTGGTCCCAAACCAGGTGCGCTACCGGCCTGCGCTACTTCCCGTCTCATCCGCCGAAGTATTGTTGCTTTCTTTAACGCTTAACAACCAAAGGCGAAGGCGGATAATAAACTTATCCGCAAGGGCTGCAAAAGTATGAATTCTACGTCTAAAAACAAATAATTCCTCCCTTCTTAATAGAATTACCCCTTTTGAATACTCTCGTTTTATGATTAACTTCCCTACATAAACAACCATATGAAAGGAATAGGTCTTATATTTTCTCTATTCATAACCATATTATGCCCAGGTCAATCTTCCACATGGACATCCCTTTTCAACGGAAAAGACCTCTCCGGATGGAAGCAGCTTAACGGAAAAGCCGGATTTGAGGTGAAAAACGGTGAGATCATTGGTACCACAGTCCCCAATACCCCCAATTCCTTTCTGGCTACCGAAAAAGACTATACAGATTTTATCCTTGAACTGGAATTTTGGGCAGACAGTACCATGAACTCAGGTATCCAGTTCCGGAGCGAGAGCAAGGCCGATTTCCAAAACGGCCGGGTCTTCGGATACCAAATGGAAATTGACCCTTCCTCCCGGGCCTGGAGCGGGGGCATATACGATGAAGCAAGGCGGTTATGGCTTTATAGCCTGGAATTTAATCCGGGCGCTAAAAAAGCCTATAAAAAGTCCGGTTGGAATAAATACCGTATCGAATGTATCGGAAAAAGCGTGAAAACATGGGTCAATGGCGTGCCGGCTGCTTACCTGATCGATGATATGCTGACCAAAGGGTTTATTGCCCTTCAGGTTCATTCGATAGAAAAGCCTGGAGATGCCGGTAAACAAATTCGCTGGCGAAATATCCGGATTCAAACACAAAACCTTATTCCGGCTAAAGACGAGGGTATTTTTGTGGTGAACCTGAACAAAAATGATATTTCACAGGCAGAGAAAAAGCAAGGCATCAGCCTTTTATGGGATGGCAAAACAACCAATGGCTGGCGCGGGGCGTACAAAACAAATTTCCCGGAAAAGGGCTGGCAGATATCCGATGGTGTACTTGCCGTGATTCCATCGGGCGGCGCTGAATCTGCTAATGGTGGGGATATCGTTACGGAAAAATTATATGGTGCATTTGAGTTGCAGTTTGAATTCCGGCTAACAGAAGGTGCCAATAGTGGTGTCAAATATTTTGTCACTGAAAAAGAAGGGAATACCGGATCTGCCATCGGGCTTGAATACCAGGTGCTGGACGATGAAAAGCACCCGGATGCTAAATTGGGCGCCGCAGGTAATCGCACAATGGCATCTTTATATGACCTGATCCCATCCACCAAATACGGGCAGGCAAACCGCAAGATCGGGGAATGGAACAGGGGTATGATCAGGGTTCATCCGGATAACCGAATTGAGCATTTCCTGAATGGATATAAAGTAGTGGAATACCAACGGGGAACCCAAATGTTTGCTGCGTTGGTTGCCAGGAGTAAATACGCCCAGTGGAAAGATTTCGGTATGGCCGAAATGGGGAGGATATTATTGCAGGATCATGGTGATAAAGTTGAGTTCCGTTCCATCAAAATAAGAGAGTTTTAAACCTGGATCCCGGTCTGACCGTCCTCGGTCTGACCGATGGCTGTTTAAAGATGAAAATAAATACAATCGGTCAGACGGAGACCGTCAGACCGGGTACGGTTTGGATCATGGTGATAAAGTGGAGTTCAGGTCAATCAAAATAAGAGAATACTAAATATATTCATCGCGACTTTTTTACTTAGCGGTTAAATAATATATATGCCTACACGTAGAAAATTTTTGACTCAATCTGCCAAGGCTGCTACAGCCGGTTATTTTGGCCTTTTAGGATTAAACGCAAAAAGCTATGCCCGCATCATCGGCGCCAACGATCGGGTAGGCGTTGGCGTGGTGGGTTTGTCAGACAGGTTCCGTAGTTCATTGATGCCTTCCTTTCTGAATCATTATAAAGAACTGAATTTTGAATTCATGGCTGTATCCGATATCTGGTCTGTGCGGCGGGAAGAAGGCCAGGCCCTGTTAAAATCAAAAATGGGAACTGAGATCACTGCCTGCAGGAACAATGATGAACTATATAATTTGAAAGGGCTCGATGCCGTGATCATCAGTACGGCAGATTTCCAGCATGCACTGCATTGTATTGAAGCGGTTAAGGCTGGCAAGGATGCTTACGTAGAAAAGCCATTTGCTGAAACCATGGCGGATAACAGGGCTGCTTTGAAAGCCGTAAAAGAATCCGGAAAGATTGTACAGATCGGATCACAGCGACGCAGCGGAAGCAATTATACTGCTGCTGCGGAATTTATTCAACAGGGAAAATTCGGGCCGGTTACCATGGTGGAATTGACATGGAATGTGAATCAACCTGGCAGGTGGCGCCGCCCCGAACTGGTACAAAAAATCAGGGAGCAGGATACCGACTGGAAACGCTTTTTATTGAACCGGCCTTTTGAAGCATGGGATCCGCGGAAATACCTGGAGTTCCGGCTTTTCTGGCCTTATTCTTCGGGCATGCCCGGTCAATGGATGAGTCATCAGATTGATACCGTACACTGGTTCACAGGACTGGAACATCCGCGCAGCGTAGTAGCTAATGGAGGCATTTATATGTGGAAGGATGGAAGAAGGAACTGGGATACTACAACTGCAGTGTTCGACTATGGTCCGGAGAAAGATCCTCAATCAGGATTCCAGGTAACATTTTCTTCGCGTATGCATAACGGGGATGAGAACCCAACAGAAATTTATTATTCAAACGGGGGAGAACTTAATTTGAATACCAATAAAGTGAGCCCAAGGGGTGGCCTTACCAAAGGGTTTGCTGATGCCATGCATATGCAACCTAATTTGCTGGAGGCGCGCTCCATTGATGATGCAGCTTCGAAAGTTGTGGCATCTGCAAACACCGGAGGAGATCCACTAACGTCGGCGCATATGCGTAATTGGATGGAATGTGTGAGAAACAGAAAGCAACCCCATGCGCCTGTTGAAGCTGGTTACCGTCATGCCATTGCCACCATCATGACCAATGCCGCTGTTCATACAGGAGAGAAAGCCTTTTTTGATTCGGATAAGCAGGAAGTGATGGCTGGGGGAAAGGTTTTTAAGTATTGATCTTCCTTGCGTTCTTTTTTCTTTGCGGTAAAATCATCTGCATGTAATGAGCATATTTTTATTTCGTTTATTCAGTATCTTTTTTTCGACTATCTGTTTGGCACAGCCGAAAAATATGCCTGCAATAGGTATCATTTATGAAGCTGAAAAAGACAGCCTGATATTTGCATCGGGTTATCGGTATATTGAAGAATCAATCGGTCGGAGTTTTTCGCCGATTACACTCGACTGGAACAAATTTCAGCAACGATTATCGCTTTTAAAACAAACCCGGACTAACATTTATGCCTGTAATATTTTTATTCCAGGCAAACTAAAGTTAGTCGGGCCTGATCATAATCAGCAGGCGGTATTGGAATATGTGGATACAGTCATGCGCCGGTGCAGACTTGCCGGAGTTAAGGTTGTTGTATTGGGCAGCGGGGAGGCCAGGAAAGTTCCACCAGGTTTCGACAGTATACTTGCCAGGAAACAGTTTGTGGATGTAGTTGGTAAGATGGCCTTGTTGGCTGAAAAGCAAGGGATCATCATCGCCATGGAAAACCTGAACCGGTCTGAAACCAATTTTGGCAATTCAGTGTTGGATGTATTGGCCATGGCCAAAGAAATCAATCGTCCCGGTTTTAAGGTAACTGCCGATATTTATCATATGCTTCGGGAAGATGAATCACCTCTATCGATAAAGGCCGCTGGTTCCTGGCTGGTTCATTGCCATATCGCAGAAGAAAAGGACAGGGCATATCCGGGTAAGTACGGCGAAGATTTTAAGCCTTATTTTACTGCGCTGAAAGAAATTGGCTTTACAGGTAAAATCATGATGGAATGCGGCTGGAAGAATCTTGCCATCGAAGCTCCGATTGCATTACAATACATGCAGGCAAAATTGAATGATGCTTATCAGTAGACTCACCCCCAACCCCTCTCTTAAAAGAGAGGGGAGCCTCTCTGCAATTTATATTTTCAATAGCTATTTGTTTTAATTTCAAAATACGCTTAAGCAAGACTTTTTATCATTTTAGACTTTTTACTTTTTATAAGCCTTTTTTCTACAGGGCACCCCTCTCTGGAAGAGAGGGGAAGGGGGTGAGTTGGGACGTAATAACTTGAACATGTGTTCGCGCCTTACTTCGCGGTTAAATAATCCCCGCCAGTTCCAAACTCATTTTCTTCAGCTTACGCACATCCAGGCTTTCAATAATGGGATCAGGCATCAGTATCAGTGATGTATTATTTTCTTTCCACCAATTTTGCTCTCTTAATTCTTTGAATGGTATAATCCCTACCAGGTATTTCCTGTCTGCATCAGCATGCCATTCTTCGATCGATTCAAAATGTTCTCTCGGAATATATTTCCAATCGTCGAAGCTTACATAAACCCGCAGGTAAAAATCATCGGTTAATTCAAGTGGTTTATGGTGGTATTTCTTTTTGTATTCGTACTGGTATTGGTAACGTAATGCCGCGATATCACTCAGTACTGCGGAAGCTGTAGGGAAACTGCCTGCCCCTTTTCCGTAGAAAAATTGTTTATCTGCAAATCCACTTTCTATGACTACACCATTATATTCATTCTTCACAAAAGAAAGATGATCGTCTTGTTTAACAAATTGCGGCAGTACAAACCCGGCTACTTTTCCATTCTGCAGTTTCTGTGCCTGGGCCACCAGTTTAATCTCGAAATGTTTTTCCTGTGCTACCACGGCATCACTCAGTTGAATATGCTGGATACCGTTGTGTACGATGTTGGAGGGGTGTTCTGTGATACCATAGGCATGTGTAAGCAGGAGCGACCATTTATTGACGGCATCAATGCCTTCTACATCCAGCTTCGGGTCGCTTTCGGCAAAGCCCAGTTGTTGGGCCAGCAGAAGGGCATCCCGGAAACTGAGTTTTTCTTCAAACATCCGGGTGAGGATAAAATTTGTTGAACCATTAACGATACCCTTAATGGAATGAAGCAGGTCATTATCGTAATACTCTTCCAGGTTCCTGATCACCGGTATGGAAGCACAGGCTGATGCTTCATATAACAACGAGCGACCGGTTTTTTGCTGAAGTTCTAACAGGAAGGGGAGGTGTTCTGCCAGCATTTTTTTACTGGCACTTACCACATCTTTTCCGTTATTCAGGGCGGTTGTAACAATTTCAAATGCCGGCTCCGTTTCATTGATCACTTCTACGATCACATTGATCTCCGGATCATTTAACAGAACATCTTTATCGGTCGTAAAAAGATCCTCCGGTGCATTTCTTTTTTTATCTGCGTGTTTTACACAAACTTTTTTAATGCTGGCTTTCAATGAGGGTGTTTGCTGCAGGACTTTGTAGAGTCCTTCTCCTACAACACCAAATCCAAAGAGACCAATCGTTAGTTGTTTATGTGCATCCATATAATTTGTTTTCTTGTGCTTTTCTGATTACTTCTTTATAATTAAATCCCAAATTTATTTCACGCAAAGGCACAAAGAAGAAATAAAAAGGCGCGAAAAAAACTCATCTTAATCAATTTTGCGGCTTTTTATTCTTTGTGTCTTTGCGTGAAATACGAGAAATATTCCTCGTTTCTTTGCACTTAAGCCAGGAAATCCTTTATAATCTTTTCAATCTTTTCAAATTCCAGTAAAAATCCATCATGTCCATATGCAGAATCAATTACGGATAATTGAGCCCCCTCAACCTGCCTCGCTATATATGTCTGTTCCTCCACCGGGTACAACACATCTGTTTCAATACCAATAACCAGTGTTTTTGCTGTTATCCTGCCCAATGCTTCGTGTACCGTTCCCCGTGACCTTCCAAGATTATGTGCATCCATTCCTTTAGTCAGTGCATAGTAACTGAAAGCGTTGAACCTGGCTGCCAGTTTTTCTCCCTGGTATCGCTGGTAAGATTCACTCCTGAAACCATCCAGTTTTTCCGGATCATCCTGTTGTGTAGCTCCATAAGTTCGGTAATGCCGGTAACTGATCAGGGCCATTGAACGGGCAACTTTCATGCCTGCGATCCCTGCATCAGCACGTTCCTCTTTCCAGGTAGGATCTGTTTCAATGCACATCCTTTGTGTAGCATTAAATGCCTTACCCCATGGCGAGTGAAAGGCGTTGGTGGCAATCGGAATGATATGTTCAAATGCATCTGGTTCTTCCACAGCCCATTCGAGCAACTGCTGTCCGCCCATAGAACCGCCAATGCCAATATGGATCTTTGAAATGTTCAACGCTGTTTTCAAAAACTGGAAAGCCCTGGCCATATCCCTT
>JAHEEX010000129.1 GCA_024640465.1 Sphingobacteriales bacterium
ATTTTTTGAAATAAACGTTTTGTTATTCAAAGTGATTTTATTTGTAATTAGTTTTTTGAAAATTATCCCTAAATTATTGCCCGGATTTTCTTTCATACTTCAAGAATTTATTTGCCCAGGGAATAAAGTATTTAAAATTTGGGGCATCTGTATGCCCCCCATCATGCTGTCTCCACGCTAATTCACCATCCAATAAACCAGTAAGTACAGGCGGCATTTTCTCTGTTAAATAATCATTGGAAACACCCAGATCTTTTGCTCCCAGCAATTTATATACTGAACCTGCTGCAACGGTGGCCATATAACTACCTGTTTGATCCAGCCATTTTGCATCTCCTTTTTCAGGAATACCATAACTAATAAAAGCAAGACGAGGAGCTGCAAGTGCAATCAGTTCATGAGAGTCAACCGGCAAATCACATCCTGTTTTACTGCCAAAGCTTGCTTCTGATGCTCCATACTTCATATAATTTCCCGACATCCAGTAATATTCACCTCCGGTGAGACTTTCTACAGCTTCACCAAATACACGGCGGTGAAGAGTAGCACCGCCTTTCCCAGAAGAACCGATTAATCCAACTGCAAAACGCTGTTCAAAGGCAAGCGTAACCAAAGCCGCTTTACCAAAACGTGATACTCCCTCAATGCCTACCCTCTTGGCATCTACAAATGTGTCTGTCTCTAAATAATCCAAACCACGGGCAGCACCCCAGGCCCATGCACGAAGTGCCCCCCAATCATCAGGTTTACGCGGTTGCCCTTTATTTACCAAACCAATAATACCTCGGGTAAGACCGGCTCCATTGTCTGCCTGTATGCTATTGGGATCAATGATTGCATACCCCCAACCAGCAGTTAATAATTGCTCTGATGGCGGAAGATCCCCTGCAGGTGATGGTGCAAAAAAATTAGGCCCTGGTAATCTTGTAATGGGAGAATAGGCAGGATAGCGATCAAAAATGGCTTTTAAAGATGTGTCGTACTTTACCATCATTTCTTTAAAAGCGTTATTCAGTTTTTCCATATCTCCAGGTGAAGGCTGTGCCGGTGAAGGAAAAACAGGAAACCCAAACATCATTAAAACAGGAACAGGTCCTTTAACATCTGCAGGCAAAACCAAAATCATATTTATATCCACATTGATTAAGGGATATGCAGTGTTGTCAACATGCCCCGTCAATTGTTTAACAATTGCGGGAGTACGGCCAATAAATTCCCTGTCTGTAACCTTCAGGGTCCAGGTTACTGAAGGAATTTTACCTGGCAACCTGCCATAAACTTCTCTCTCGAAATCTTCTGCAATTTCAGGACGTCGCTGTTTCCACCATATTTCGGCAGTGGAAACTTTTTTACCAGCTTTTGTTGTCAGTACATCTGGTAATTGCGGGCAGGGATTTGCTAATGATTCATTATAATTGGCGTGATTTGGAGCTGATTCGTTTCCACTTGGTCCTGGTCTCAATTTTTTTATACCCAATTGCTGCATCATATGTTGAATATCCTGCTGTGCTGTAAATTGTACAGGCCTGGGAAATTTGCTGCTATCCATTAAAGGTACTTGTGCATTAACCATATTGATAATAACAATTTGTATTATCAGGATATATATTCTATTCATGATATGCGCAGATTAAGGGAAATATATTTAATCTCAAATGATCATAATTGCATTTGAAATATTATTTATCAGTTCTGAATGGTGATGCTGGCAATCCTTCCAGATTATACAAATTTGGATTAACCGGATTATCTGCCCAGGCATACCTTACATATAATGGAGCAATTACCTCATCGCTCCATACAATCACTTTTCCACCTTCTATAGAAGCTTTAGCCCATACAAATTTTTTATCCTCTCCTGCTATAGCAAATTCATTTAATTCATCGCCATCATTTGTAACCAGCCCGCTTCCTGTATTTTCAAAGGATATAATAATTTTATTGCCTTCGATTTTGGCCGAATGATAAATTGGTCCTGAATAAACAATATTTTTATTGTACGCAACTTTTTCAGCAGCCAGTGCAAGCCTTTCCCCCACATCTTTTTTATTATCGGGATGGATGTCATTCCATTCTCCCAGATCTATTGCTACAACCATGGCAGTATTAGGAACAGATAATGCTTTTAATTGTGCCTCTCTCAGAATAGCCCACTCACTTTCAGATGGCAAATAATTGTAGTCCATAAACCCCGGTAGCTGAACATAGAGAAATGGCAGTGTGCCTAGATTCCATTTATGACGCCAGTCGTTTATTAATGCAGGTAAAAGCTTTTCATATTCCCGTGCACGTCCTGCATTGCTTTCTCCCTGATACCAGCAAAACCCTTTTATAGTATAATTAACTACAGGAGAAACCATGCCATTATATAAAGCTGCTGGCTGATTTTGAACATTCATTCCAGGATAATAACCATCAGCGGCAAAAGGCCTGAACACTTCACCAACTTTATATTGCCAATATCCTTTTAGATCTATTGTATCTTGCCCGGCAAAAATGCAATAGGGCTTATCCGGAACAAATCCTCCTTTGCCAATATTATTTGTAACCCTTATTACAATTATATTTTTACCCGCTTTCAATAAATCAGGAGGCACATCATACCTCCGTTGAGGATATTGATATGTTGTATTACCCACCTTTTTACCATTGATATAAAGTTCATCTGCGTCCACAATTCTTCCCAAAAATACTTTTGCCGCTTTGCCAATCATCGATACAGGAATTTGAATTTCTTTCCTAAACCATACCACTCCATTAAGATCCTTTATTCCCTGGTCTTCCCAGTAACCGGGAATATTGATATTGCGCCAGCCTTTCGGGACATAAGTCAAATCAAACCATTTTGGAGTACTTAGATTTCCCGCATCTGCAGGTTGTTTTTGCCTGGTTGAATTTGCTGAAGGCTTTCGGTTTAAACTGTTCAGGTAGGCAGTGTCTTTATTTTTCTGAATAATATTTATTTCCGAAGAAAAATCTTTGAAACCTTCCTCGCTAATCCATGCTTCAATGGGCGTACCTCCGACACTTGCGTTAATGATACCTACCGGCACCTGATTTTTTTCCCGGATTTTTTTGGCAAAAAAATACGCCACCGCAGAAAAAGACCTTACATCACTACCTACTGCAGATTTCCAATAACCGAAAGCCATGTTGTTTTGCGGCCCTTGTAAATTAGTATATGTTGGGATCCAGAATTGCCGTATTTCCGGATCATTGGCCATTTCTATTTCCTTTGCATATGTAACATCATGGATATTCAATTGGTGAACCATATTGCTTTGACCACTGCAAAACCAAACATCACCAAAAAGTATTTCCCGTAAAGTAATTTTATTGCTGGCAGTGATATCCATTGTATAGGGTCCCCCGGCTTTCACAGGGGGCAATTGTACTTTCCATTCTCCCTTGACATTGGCGTTAGTCTTATACGTTTTACCATTAAATCTCACTGCAACTTTTTCACTGGCCTGAGCCCAGCCCCAGATATTAACAGGGACATCCCTTTGCAAGATCATACTGTCTCTAACAAGTTTGGGAAGTATTACCTGCGAAAGTGAATTAAATGAAATAGCAAATAGCAGTAAAAAGATCAGCGAGCGTACAATATGTAAATTAGTCATCGAATTAATTATAATATTTTAATAAATATAATTTGCCTTCACACAAATCTTAATACAACTTTTCAGTTCCATGTGCAGAAATATTTAGTTCACTTTTTCTGAATAAACCCGCCACATATCTTCTGCTTTTACGGCATCGAACTTTCCATCAAATACAATCAGCCTGTATTGCAGTGTATAAGTCTTCCCCGGTTCAAGTAACCAGTCTTTATCTTTTGTTGGAGCAAAATTTACAAAAACATCTCCCCTTCCCCCGTTTGCATGCTTGTCCCATACGCGTAATGGTTCCGGGTGATTAAAATTTGAAGGATGCGATAAAATAAGCATCCCTCCTGCTTTATTCCCCGGCAAAGCCCCGGAAACAATAATCCATTTAGCTTTTGTACCATCTGCATTATCCCTAGTATTTCCTGACGATGTTAGCATGTCTGCATTATTCTTGTCCCAATATTCAGTGGCTCGCCACCCCAAACCTCCATACCGGTAAGCAACAATCAGCAACGGACTTTTAGTAGCGCATCTCATTTTTGAGACTATATCAACAATATAATACCCTTCCCTTTCTATAGGGTTATAAACGGTAATTGTCTGCCATTCATTTAAAGCAACTTTTTCAGTTCCGTCATTTTTGAATACCACATGTTCATGCAAGACGGTAAACTCAGCAAACTCAGGTTTGGAAATTTGTGAAGTGAATTTTACAAAACGTACAGTTCCTGTTTTTTTATGTAAATTCCAGAAATCAACGGTATCATTTTCAAAAACTGTATGTGTCCATGGATTCCATATGCCATAATGATGATAATGATCAGGTGGCTGTATTCTTGTAAGTTCCTGTCCATTGATTGTATAAAGAGGATGAATAAATCCACTCCTTTTGTAATTACTATCCTGTCCCCCTGGCGGATATACAACCTGGAACTGATATATCAATAATGTTTTTATTCCATAACTTATTTTCAGGGTACTATCAATTTCTAGCTGGATGTTTCTTTGTTTGGGCTGACTGTAACCAAAGCTGCATGAAACAAAAACAGGAACTAAAACGAGAAAGTTAAATGCAGTGATTCTCTGTCTCATTTTTGTTTTTTTTAATTATAGTCAAAACAAAAAAATGAAAAAATGACTTTCATCTTCATTTATTAGATCTGTATGTACATTAAACTATCATTTCCCATTTACCAATACCGGGGCATGGCTATTTATATACATCATCATCATTTTTTACCTCGAACCAGTTAAATGTTGCCTTATTGTCTGATGGTTTCCCATTAGAACTGGCATACATAGCATAAATACATCCTACAAAACCTCCGGCAGATTTTGTGCTTAGATATTTTGCATCGGCGTTGTCCAGCAATAAAACCCAGGCATTCTTTTTTTCTGCATAATAAAAGGCATACTGGTTTCCTTTTGCTTCTATCATAAAAAAAACTTCCGTCCCCGTCTTGTCTTTAAGTATTTTGCTGGTAACCAAATCTGCCCCTTTATATAATTCAACAACCGGCTTACCATCTTTTATCGATTTACACAGGTAGTAAAAAGTCTTTTCATTTTGAAAAAGCAGCAAGCCCGCTTTTTCATTATCCACTTTTGGAACAAAGTTTACGGATGTAGCGGCATATCCTTTTTGATGGGGTTGATGAAAGCCAATTAAGGATGGGTTTTCTTTTCCGGCGCAGGTTTGTGGTCGGACCTTTAATTGTAAAGCACCAGGTTTATCAGCCAGGCTGTACCAGGATTCACGTACGGTTCTTAAAAACTGGTAGCGAATGTTCAGTGAAGGCTTATTGAAATCATCATGAAAAAGATAATTCCCATTGAATGGTTCAATGTTTTTATCCAGGGTGGCATTAATGGGGTAAGAATACTTCACTTCATCACCGCCAAGGTCAAATGAAGGCCAGCCCTCTTTCCATACTACCGGTGCCATAAAGGTTTCCCTGCCTGCATTATAGTAATCGCCTTCGTAGGGGCGGCATCCTAAAAATACCCCCCACCATTGTCCATCCTTTCCCTTTACAAAATCGGCATGTCCGACAGTGGTAATGGGATTCTTTCTATTCGGATCCAGGTGACGCTGGGTGAGTATGGGATTTTTTTCGAAGGAAATAAATGGTCCTTCCGGAGATTTACTCCTGAATACCACTTCCGAATGATTGTATCCGGTACCCCCTTCGGCACAGATTAGATAATACCAGCCATCTTTTTGAATGATATGCGGCGCTTCAATCCAAACAGGCTTTTTTGCCATATCCGTTCCGCCGTTAATAAGTAACTTTTCCTCACCAACAACCTTTAAATTGACCGGGTCAAATTCAAACATCCGGATCGTACGGTGCCCGTCGTGGGCGGAAATATTATTCGGAGGAATACTGTTGAATACGATGTATGATTTCCCATTGTCATCAAAAAAAATGGAAGGGTCGATACCATTTACCTGAGGCAGTGATACGGGATTGCTCCAGGGACCTTTGGGGTCTTTTGCAGTTATCACAAAATTACCAAGCTTACTTACTTCCGTACAAACTATGTAAAATATCCCATTGTGAAAGGAAATCGACGGCGCAAACAACCCACGTGAAACACCTGCCCCATCCAGGTTCAACTGCTCCGGCCGGTCCATTGCATAGCCAAGTTGTTTCCAGTTTAGTAAATCCCTGCTGTGAAAAAGAGGCAGGCCTGGATAGTATGCAAAAGAAGAATTAACGATATAATAATCATCGCCGGCACGGCATATACTGGGATCGGGATAATATCCGGCAAGAATGGGATTTTGAAATGATTGTGATTTCCCAACGTAAAACAAATAACATGATACAAATAGAAAAACAAATTTTTTCATATCCATCTTGAGAATTGAAATCTTATACATTATATGGATTTAAGGTTTTAATCAGATCATTTTCATCATACTTGAGTTCGGCAACCTTTACACTCCGCAAGTGGGTTACTCCTCTTGATAAACTTGAGTCATGATAAAAAATATACCATTTTTCCTGAAATGCACAAATAGAATGATGAGAAGTCCATCCAACTACGGGTTCCAAAATCCTACCCGCATACCGGAAAGGCCCGTAAGGATTATCACCTATGGCATAACAGAGATAATGCGTATCCCCGGTTGAATAGGAGAAATAATATTTCCCTTTGTATTTGTGCATCCAGCTTGCTTCAAAAAATCTGCGTTCATTGTCACCGGACAATAATGGATCTCCGTTTTCATCTGTAATCTTCAGTTCTTTTACCTCTTCTGCAAACTGTAACATATCGTCAGTTAATTTTGCCATCCGGGGACCTAATGCTGGTTCACCGGCCAATGGTTCCTTATGACCGGCATTATATGTATTATTTCGATAAGACTGTAATTGGCCGCCCCATATTCCGCCAAAATACAAATATGCAGACCCATCGTCATCCACAAATACAGCCGGATCAATGGAGTAACTGCCTGGAATGGGTTCTGGCTGAGGCAAAAAAGGCCCAACAGGTGAATCACTAACTGCAACGCCTATCTGAAAAATGCCATCTGCCTTTTTGGCTGGAAAATAGAGATAGTATTTACCATTCTTACAGGCGGCATCAGGGGCCCACATTTGTTTTTCTGCCCAGGGTACATCTTTCACATGCAAGGCAACGCCATTGTCAGTTGCACCACCTTCAGGAGTATCCATGGATAATATATGATAATCCTCCATGGCAAAATGGCTTCCCAAATCGTCGAATGGAATACCAGACTCTATATCATGTGATGGGTAGATGTATATCTTTCCATTAAACACATGGGCCGAGGGATCCGCAGTATAAATATGCTTTACCAGTGGCTGAGAAATGGCCCTCCTGTCAAGATCGTCAAAATCAATATGATCAATGTTGTCTTCCGGCATAGACTGAAATTTTATAGTAGAAATATTTATGCTTTGGAACGTCTTTCTTTCAATTCCTTTTCAAGTTGCAGCTCCATTTTTTTATCAATAGAATATCCAAACAACAAACTGGCCCCGGCAATAAAAATCAGTCCGGGTATTACACTTACCATTAACTTAATGCCATTTACGGCAGCATCAGTTTGAACTGCTGCATCGGCCACATAACCAAATACGCCTAACAGCCATGCAGACATAGCTCCTCCCACACTCAGGCCAACTTTTAATCCAAATATCATGGCAGAAAAAATGATTGCCGTTGCGCGCCGGCTGTTTTTCCATTCGCTGTAATCGGCAACATCTGCAATCATGGCCCATAATAATGGAATGGTAATACCGTAAATAAAACCATGCAGTGCCTGAGTAAAGAACACTGCAGTTACCGCAGTTTTTGAATAAAAACTGATCAAAAAAAGGCATAAAGCGGAAAGCAATATAAAAATGCCAAACACATTGCGTTTTCCTAATTTATCGGCCAAAGGTTTTGAAAAGAAAATACCCAGGATCATCGCTATGGTGCTGGCTGCACTTGTAAGGCTTGATGCTGCATAAGGTGCACTTCCCGGTTTCTGAAATTCTTCAAAAGCAGCAGGCGTGAAAATGTTTCCAAGGATATGCAAAAGATTCGGAAACCCTATACTGTTTAAAAATGCGGTTTGGCTTTCTTCTGTAAGATAATACTTGAAATAATAAATATTCATACCCCCTTTTATTGCCAGTGTAATAAACACAAGGATGGTCAGGATCAACATGATCACCCATGGTTTATTTTTCATCAGATCAGCAAGATCCTGGCGGACAGGCGTTTTTTGTTGTTGTGGTGGAACGATCCGTTCTCTTGTAGTCAGAAATGTAATAATGAAACAAATAACCCCGGTAATGGCAAATACAAACATCACCTTTTCAAAACCCACTGCTTTATCTCCATGTCCAAAAGACAATGCCATAGGAAGGAGTAACACCTGGATAATAAACTGTGCAACCATAACAGCAACAAAACGATAAGCAGATAAACTATTGCGTTCTTTCATATCGCCTGTAAGTACACCACTCAGGGCAGAATAGGGCAGGTTGTTTGCAGAGTAAATTATTACCAGGAGAAAATAAGTAATGAATGCATACGCTACTTTTCCGCCTTCATTAAAGTTTGGGGTAGAAAATGCCAGCAGGGAGATCACGCCAAAAGGCACAGCCGTCCATAATACCCATGGTCTAAACTTGCCCCAGCGTGTATTGGTACGATCTGCAATGGCACCCATGATGATATTGAAGAATGCACCAACGATACCGCCTATTAACATTACAAGACTGGCTTTGGCTGGTGGAATTTTATATATATCAGTGTAGAAGAAGGCCAGAAATGCCATTAATGTCTGAAATATCAGGTTGGCAGCAAGGTCCCCAAGGCTATAGCCAATTTTTTCTACTACCGATAACTTTTGAGATGAAGATTCCATTTTGGTTAATTGAATGAAAATGTTAAAAATCGTATCCTTATTTTTTCAAAGCCATAATAGCTTCGTAAGCCGGCTTAGGTTTGAAAGATCTGTCAAAAAGCAGTGGATAATTGGTTCTTCCTCTCACCGGCCAGCCATTTAACCAACTTTGCCCATCATTAACACCCCAAAATGTTACCCTGGCTATTTTATCCTTATGCCTTAAAAATATTTTGAATAGGTTCTCATAATCTTTTGCCTGTTGTTGCAAAACGCTGTCTGGTATACCTTTTACATATGGATTAATAGAAGGATCAGAAGCAACAGTTTTACTGATATCAGCTCCCTGAAAATTGCGGGGTAATACTTCCAGGTCAAGTTCAGTGATCATCACTTTCAATCCCAATGCCGAATAGGCAACAATACTCTCTTCAATATCTTTAAGCTGTAATTTGCCTGTATGCCAATGTCCCTGTATACCAACCCCATCAATTCGTACACCCGCCGCCTGAATTTTTTTTATCAAAGCAATGCATCCCGCACGTTTATTCGGTTGTTCATTATTGTAGTCATTATAATAGAGGGCTGCGTCAGGCGATGCTTTTTGTGCCAGGCGGAACGCTTCCACAACATAGTCAGGACCAAGTTTCTCCAGAAAAACAGATTTTCGCATACTACCATCTTCATCCAGGGCTTCATTTACAACATCCCAGGAAGATACTTTTCCATTATAGCGGCTGGCTACATTCGTAATATGATTGACAAAAAAGGTCCTGAACGAATCAGCATCTATGATTCTTTTTGCAAATGGCGAAAGCTGACTATGCCAAACAAGCGTATGCCCATGTACGGGCATATTATACTTTTTACCAAAATCAATGATCTTATCTGCCAAAGTAAAATTATATTTATCCCATTCCGGATGAATCACTTCTGATTTCATAATATTTTCAGGCGTAATGGCATTAAACTGC
>JAHEEX010000130.1 GCA_024640465.1 Sphingobacteriales bacterium
CTGTGCGCATAAACTGCCAGTTGTTTCCATTTTAAAATATTGGCGGAAGTGGTATCTTCCAGATTACAATGACTACCGAAGCTTAAGATCAATGCTTCATATCCTGTTGCAACACACTGGTCTATAGCCTGCCTTACTTCATTATCATTCTTACTAACCAGGTGCATAAAAATCGGATTCTCTGTCGTCCAGGGAGCAACCATACGATACATACGGCGAATGGCCAATCCCCTTCGCTCCCGGTCGTAACTATCCATTAATAACTCATATGTACGAACTGATTTAAATACATCTCCTGGCGCCAATTCAATACCGGTAAGCTTTTCTGGATACACTTCCAGTAAACATGGTGTCTGAAAATTATAATTTACCTGGGAAGTGTAGGCACTGTCGGTTTTCCAATGGGTAGTTTGATCACTGATATCATATCGCATGGCGTTATTAAACGCATAATTGGTTTCTACATAAATGCCATGTTGTTTTTTCATTTGATCTGGCGTCCCTACAACAGCACTTTCCTCTTCAACCAATGCGAGAATTTCATTGACCGGTTTACTGATTGTATACATCCGGGCACCATTGTTTTCTACAGAAAGCCATTTTACAATCAGCGGGATGCCGTCGTATAATTCATAATGCACTTTTACGGTCAGGCCTTTCAAAGCTGTATTTGCAGACAGATAACTGAATGAGATCATTTTACCGGAGGGTTGTTTTGTATTTCCAGCCCATCGGTTTGAAGTCCACTTAATGTATGGTTGAATAGCGGAAACGGTGAACGACTGAAACTGAAAATCATTATTCCCCGCTGTAAACTTGTCTGGCCATCCGGATAATAAATATGCCTGTTCTTGTTGCCCATACAGTCCACCTATATTATACTCTTTTCCATCAATTCCAATCCTGGCTTCCGGCTTTACTGCCCGTAACAATTGCTGTCCATTGATCATATTTAAAAATTCAGTACAGGCAAGGTTGGGTTGTAAACGAAATACCCTTTTTAATAATCCATTAAAGAGTATTAAATCTTTCTTATTGGCACTTCGGAATATTTCTGCATGTGCATTTGCTTTACCGATGAGCCAATCCTGTTTAAACTCCATAGACCCATTTCCTTTCCACTCCGGCAGCGACTCGATTCTTTGTTGTGCGAAAATGCCCAGTGTACAGGCCAGAAAAAAGACAACAGATATTACTTTCATATCGAAGGCAGGTTTACATTCAATTTTCGGGAAGGTGTTTTGAAACAGGTTGAAAGATTCATTAGACATGAATTCTCTTCAGGAAATTACCATTATAAATACCACAGTGAATCTTCCGCAAGAGTGAGATATACCTGGTCTCCTTTTATAAAGCCTGGTTTCCTCACCTGCATACTTATCATTTCGCTGCCAACACTGATTTCTAAAGTATAAAAACTTCCCCAATACCTGATGTCGCGAACAATGCCTTTAACGGCATGACCTGTAGATTTATCTGCAATTTGCACATCCTCCGGTCGAAAGAACAGCTTTTTATCTTTTTGAGTACTGGAGATAAGTGAGCCCAAACCAAGTGACGGATCCACCAGGTTATACATGCCAAAAAGCCCGGCACAATATTCATTAATGGGATGATGGTAAATTTCTTCCGGGCTGCCCTGCTGAATTATTTGCCCTTCCTGAATTACCAGGATGGTATCGGCCCATGATAAAATATCATGAGCATCATGTAGCACCATCAAGGGAGTAATGCCCAGTTGCTCACCAATATCGCGCACTACCTCTTTGATCACCCTTTTATGTGCCATGTCAAGATTGGAGAAAGGCTCATCCAGTAATATCAATCTGGGAGAAGTGATCAAAACCCTCGCCAGGGCTATTCGTTGTTTTTCTCCACCTGAAAGTTGATTGGTTTTTCTTTTAAGTAAATGTTGAATCCTGCAAATGGTAAAAATATGATCGGCCGCTTCCGGAGTCAATTTGTTTTTTGCATCAAGTTCATCCTCCACCACATAATTATTCCTTAATTCGAAATGCTGGCTTAGATAACCTATCCCAGGATGTCCTGGCATTAATTTTTCCTCAGGACCAAGAACCCGTTTCCCTTCGAAATAAATACTTCCCGCATCAGGTTGCTTCAACCCGGCGATCATTTTGAGTAAACTACTCTTTCCGGAACCTGTTTCTCCGGCAATGGCCATTTTTTGAAAAGGCTCAATGGTAAAACTGATATCCCGAACAGAATGTATACCCCTGTCCTGTTTACTTATACCCTGAACTGATAAGAATGCCATGCCGCTAAAATAAACCATCGGTTTTATATGGCAAGATATTGATAGGACGAACCGTGTGGGAAGATAATAACTCAAAAAAGTAGCGCTGCCCAAACTGACTTCACCATCCAAATTGTGCTGAATAAAAAGTTAAATAGGATTATCTATTTAGTTCGCATTTGCAAAGTAGGTGCTGGGTTGGTTAGATATAAACCACACTAAGAATTAAACATTGTCCTCCCCCCACAGCCTCATACTACAACTCCTCCGCGGTTCACCCCCTCCAGAGGGGGACATAACAGCCCTGCATTACAATATTCTTTTAACAAGTGTGATCATTGAATTTTTTTAAGAAAGGATTGGGGAATTATTGTCCCCCTCTGGAGGGGGTGAATTTCGAGCTTATCACATACTCCGGTTTTAGGGGGAGGATTATGCAGACTTTTAAGCTAGCCCAGGTGGCATAATCTCATTGTTAGTTTTTTACCAGGATAATAAAGTAAAATATCCGGACAATAAAGTCTTGCGTTCTAAATACTTAATCTTAAAGTTCAAATATGCTATCAAAAAACATAAAGACAATAATTAATGCCTTGATGGGCAAGTTGAAAGCCCGAATTTAAGTAACTTAACCCATTGAATGCATTCAAACACATTCATTCACCCAACACATATCACCGAAGATTAAATCAGCTTAAATATGAAAAAAGCTTTCCCCCTCTTACTCGCAGCAACAATCGTCACGAACATTGCTACATCCGTACAGGCTCAAAAGGTATATTCTGTAACGGGTAAAGAAGTAAAAGCATACAGCACAGCAGAAAATACCAACCTTCGCTTAGCCGAAACCGGTACTTTAAAATTTACCCAAAAAGGCCAGCCTTTTGAAAATGAAGTAATCGTTTTTGTAGATCCTTCAAAAACATTTCAAAGTTTCCTGGGTATTGGAGCCGCCATTACAGACGCAGCTGCTGAAACTTTTTATAAATTATCCGCCCCCAAACAGAAAGAATTCATGGATGCACATTTTGATCCGCAAAAAGGGATCGGATATTCCATTCTACGCACCAATATCAACAGCTGCGATTTCAGCAGCGATATGTACACTTATGTAAAAGAGGGTGATAAAGAATTGAAAACCTTTGATATCAGCCATGATAAGAAGTATAAAATTCCGATGATCAAAGAGGCGATGAAAACAAAAGGGGGAAATATGACCCTCTTCGCAAGTCCCTGGAGCCCTCCGTCCTGGATGAAAGACAATAACAGTATGCTGCAGGGCGGTAAATTGAAAAAAGAATATTATAATAGCTGGGCTTTATACTATACTAAGTTTATCAAGGAATATGAGAAAAACGGTATGCCGATCTGGGGTATTTCGATTCAGAATGAACCCATGGCCAAACAAACCTGGGAAAGTTGCATTTATACTGCTGAAGAAGAAAGGGATTTCTTAAAAACCAGCCTCGGTCCTACCATGGTCAAAGAAGGGCTTAAAGACAAAAAAATCATTGTATGGGATCATAACCGTGATCTCATTTATCAGCGTGCCCAGACTTATTTCGATGACCCGGAAGCATCAAAATATATATGGGGTATCGGCTTCCACTGGTATGAAGACTGGAGCGGCGGAACACCGATGTACGATAACCTGAGAAGGGTACATGAAACATATCCTGATAAAAACATTCTTTTCACGGAAGGTTGTGCTGAAAGCTTTGATTCAACCCGTTTTAAAGCCTGGGTACTGGGTGAAGAGTATGGCCGGAGCATGATCAATGACTTTAACAATGGCATGGTTGGTTTTACGGACTGGAATATCCTGCTGGATGAAACCGGCGGCCCTAATCATGTTAAGAATTTTTGTTTTGCACCGGTGCATGCAGATACAAGGACCGGTGAATTGATCTATACCAATGCATATTATTATATCGGGCATTTCTCGAAATTCATCAAACCCGGTGCAAAGCGCATTATAAGCAGCCCCAGCAGGAGCCATTTACTTACAGTTGCTTTTAAAAACCCGGACAATAGTGTAGCCGTGGTAGTAATGAACCAGGGAAATATTAAAACACCTTTTTTCATTTGGATCAATGGACAGGCTGCCGAAACAACAGCATTGCCACATTCCATCAATACATATGTAATAAAGTAAATAGATCTTTTGTATTCTTAATTGCTTAGCGGTTAAAAAGAAAATATGAAAAAATATCAGCTCCTTTTTATAGTATCAATATTAATTAGTGTGGCATCATTTGCACAAGTTTCTACAGATACTAAAATGAACAGTTTTATTGATGCATTGATGAAAAAGATGACCCTTGAAGAAAAACTGGGCCAGCTCAATCTGCCCGGCTCCGGTGATATCGTAACCGGCCAGGCCTCCAGTTCAGATATTGGTAAAAAAATCCGTGAAGGAAAAGTTGGCGGATTATTCAATATAAAAGGCGTGGAGAAAATCCGTGCAGTTCAGGAAGTTGCGGTTACCCAAAGCCGTTTGAAGATCCCGCTGATCTTTGGCATGGATGTTATCCACGGTTATCAAACGGTATTCCCAATTCCACTGGGGCTTTCCGCCACATGGGACATGAAACTCATAGAACAAAGTGCGCGAATTGCAGCTGTTGAGGCAACCGCAGATGGTATCTGCTGGAACTTTTCCCCGATGGTAGACATCGCCCGGGATCCACGCTGGGGAAGGGTTTCCGAAGGTAATGGCGAAGACCCCTATCTAGGTTCACAGATCGCCAGGGCAATGGTAAGGGGATACCAGGGCAAGGATATTGCATTGAATAATACCATGATGGCATGTGTAAAACACTATGCACTTTATGGTGCAGCAGAAGCCGGCAGGGATTATAATACCACTGATATGAGCCGGGTCAGGATGTTCAACGAATACTTGCCTCCATACAAAGCCGCTGTTGATGAAGGTGTAGGTAGTGTGATGAGTTCATTCAATGAAGTAGATGGCATTCCCGCCACGGCAAACAAATGGCTCATGACCGACCTGCTCCGCACTCAATGGGGTTTTAATGGTTTTGTGGTAACTGATTACACTGCGGTTAACGAAATGTCCAATCATGGTTTGGGTGATTTGAAAACAGTATCGGCGCTTGCTTTAAAAGCTGGTATAGATATGGACATGGTAGGTGAAGGATTTTTAACCACACTGGAACAATCGCTGAAAGAAGGAAAAATTTCCCAAAAGCAAATTGATGCAGCCTGCCGTCGCATATTGATAGCAAAATACAAACTTGGTTTGTTTGAAGACCCTTTCAGGTATTGCGATATCAACAGATCCAAAACAGAGATTTTCACTGCGGCAAATAGAAAAACTGCCAGGGAAATTGCCGCACAGAGTTTTGTATTGCTTAAAAATCAACAAAATATCTTGCCACTTAAAAAGATTGGAACTGTTGCTGTCATTGGCCCACTGGCCGACAGTAAAGAAAATATGCCAGGCACCTGGAGTGTGGCTGCTGATTTTACCAGAGCGACTTCTGTATTAACCGGACTGAAGGAAGTGATGGGCAGCAACGTGAAATTTTTATATGCCAAAGGTTCAAACCTGGACTCAGATAGTTTATTTGAAGAGAGGGCAACCATGTTTGGAAAAACGTTAAGAAGAGACCCCCGTCCGGCAGAAGTCATTCTCAAAGAAGCTATCGATATTGCCAACCAATCGGATGTAATTCTGGCTGTCTTGGGTGAATCGGCAGAAATGACCGGCGAATCTTCCAGCCGATCTAATATTGGAATTCCATCACTGCAAGAGGATTTATTGAAAGCATTACTTAAAACAGGCAAACCCGTTGTGCTGGTATTATTCACCGGCCGGCCACTTACGCTAACATGGGAAGATAAAAATGTACCGGCCATATTAAATGTTTGGTTTGGCGGTACAGAAACTGGTTACGCTGTTGCTGATGTATTATTTGGGGATGTAAATCCTTCGGGAAAACTTCCATCCACTTTCCCACAAAATGTTGGGCAGGTACCCCTTTATTACAACTACAAAAACACAGGTCGCCCATTACCGGAAGGCAAATGGTTCCAGAAATTTGTTTCCAACTACCTGGATGTAAGCAATGATCCGTTGTATCCTTTTGGCTATGGACTGAGCTATACAACTTTTACTTATTCTGATATCAGGATCAGCAATGCATCACCTAAAGAGAATCAATCGGTGGCAGCATCTGTAACTGTTACCAATAGTGGAAGTTTCATTGGCAAAGAAGTGGTCCAATTATATATCCGCGACATGGTAGGGACGGTAACCCGTCCGGTTAAAGAACTTAAAGGATTCCAGAAAATTGAATTAAAGCCGGGAGAAAGCAAAACGGTGACTTTCAACATCACACCCGAGGACTTGAAATTTTATAATCCCGAATTGAAATACGACTGGGAGCCGGGAGAATTCAAGATTATGATTGGCGGAAACTCAAGAGACGTAAAATCAGTTATGCTTAACTGGTCCAAATAATAAACAACAATGTAAAATGCGATGCGCGAAATCTTATATTTCGCGCATTTGCATTATCAATTAGATTAAAGAATGTGACTTTTATCACATAAAGACTATGTATCCGTCAAATTAAACACTGACACGGATCATTCTTCAGCGCTTTTATTAAATCTTAACAGATTACGGTATTAAGAAATCCATACATCGGGCCGGAAAGTGTAATTTTGCACCATTAGATACTACACATGAAAAAATGGCCCATTGCGGAGCGTGCATTTAAAAGCCGTTTTTCGCCTGTTTTTGTTTTATTGATTATTGCGCTGGCTATTTCCTTTTTAACCAGATTATTATTGCTCCTGAAGTCGTCTGGTGGTTTCCAATGGACTTTTACAAATGTCAGTGGTGTCTTTCTTTGGGGCTTTTTCTACGACCTGGCCAGCATATCCTACCTGATCATCCCATTATTACTGCATTGCGCATTTATGAATGAAACGATTTACCGAAAACCTGGTAAATGGATTTTTATCGGGTCCCTGGTTGTGTTGATCATTGTCGCCGCTTTCACAAAACTCATTCCAATAGAATTCAATAAGGATCTGAAAAAAGTTATAGTTGGCTACCTTGTTCTCCGGTTGGTTATTTTTCTTTTCCTGAATATGAAGTCAGCAGCATTTAGGTTACGATGGCGCAAAAATGTATTACTGGCCGACCTGTTTATTTTTACCTTTCTCCTGCTGTTCAATGCCGTGAGTGAATATTTTTTCTGGGATGAATTCGCTACCAGGTACAATTTTATTGCAGTTGACTACCTCGTTTACACCAATGAAGTAATCGGCAATATCCGCGAATCATATCCCATTACCCCGATTATTTTATCAATTGCCCTGCTTGCCGCGTACATCGTATTTTTATTCCGCCGTCCAATCAGCCACGCAGTCACTGTACAACCCCAATGGCATCATAAAGCTGGGTTTATGTTCGTTATCCTTGCGTTCCCATTGCTTTCCTATTTCATGGTAAACAACACCTGGCGAAAATTCAGTGCTAACGAATACGCCAATGAACTCGCAGGAAACGGAATGTTTGAATTTGGCACTGCATTCTGGAATAATGAACTGGACTTCTTTAAATTTTATGCAACCCTACCAGATAAAGAAGCCTTTGACATTGTACGTAAAGATCTCGCTTCACCACACAGTCGTTATATAGATTCTGATGCATATTCCATAACAAGAAACATACACTATGATGAGCCTGAAAATAAAATGAATGTGGTGCTCATCAGTATAGAAAGCCTGAGCGCCAGTTTCATGGACGCATTTGGCAATACACAGCACCTTACGCCAAACCTCGATTCACTGAGCCATGAAAGTTTATTTTTTACAAGATTGTATGCTTCAGGAACAAGAACAGTGAGGGGGCTCGAAGCACTCGCACTGTCCATCCCTCCATCCCCCGGACAGAGTATTGTGAAAAGACCCGACAATCAACACCTTTTTTCATTAGGCAGTATATTCCATTCAAAAGGTTATATCACCCAATACATTTATGGTGGCTATGGGTATTTTGATAATATGAATAATTTCTTCAGCAATAATGATTACCGGGTAATTGACCGAAACGCTATCCTGCCGGAAGACATTCATTATGCCAATATCTGGGGAGTTGCGGATGAAGACCTGTTTACACTGTCGATAAAAGAACTCGATTCCAGTTATGCCACAGGCAAACCATTTTTTTCACAAATCATGACTGTTTCCAACCATCGACCTTATACTTACCCGGAAAACAGAATCGACATTTCACCATCATTACAACGCAGGGAAGGAGCAGTAAAATATACAGATTATGCCATTGGAAAATTCCTCAGGGATGCATCCAAAAAGCCCTGGTTTAAAAACACCATTTTTGTTATTGTTGCCGACCACTGTGCTGCGGCTTCAGGAAGTGTGCAACTACCGGTAACAGGATATCATATACCCATGCTGATTTATTCTCCCGGTAATATACAACCGAAAATCATTGACAAGCTTACAGCACAGATTGATATTGCGCCTACTCTTTTGGGATTGCTTCATTTCAATTATAACAGCCAGTTTTTTGGCCAGGATATTTTTGACACACCAAAAGAAAAAGAAAGAATTTTTATAAGCACTTACCAGGGTTTGGGATTTCTAAGGAATAATGAACTGATTGTACAAACGCCGGTTAAAAAAATTGCCCAATTTACACCAGACTTTGTAACAGGTAAATCGATCAGTTCACCGATCAATGACACACTATCAAGACAGGCTATAGCATATTATCAAACAGCCAGCTGGCTGATAAACCATCACGCCTTTCACATCAATAATTGATTATTCCTTTTCCTGATTAGGTGAACGGCAAGCACAATAAAACTATCTCAACTGATCAGTTTTAAAACCTTCTGCTTTATTACTTCCTTATATTTTGCAAAAAAGCATCTATTATAAAGCAGGTTTAAAATTCGGTGACATTCTTTTCTTTGACGCCTGCTCATAGGCATAAGCCATTCCCAGCAATGGTCCTTCCTGGTAGGCACCGGCAATAAATGAAAGCCCAACCGGTAATTCATGTACATGGCCCATAGGCACGGTAATATGTGGATAGCCAGCCATTGCGGCAGGTGGACAAAAATAAAAACCAGTTCCGTAATCACCATTGACGAGATCGGTACAACCAGGCAATCCAACACTAGTACCCACAATTGCATCCAACTTATGTTCGATCATAAGATCATCAATTATTTTTCTTACCCCAATTGTTATTTTTAATGCGTCCTGGTATTCCGTGTTATCAAGCCCTCCCTTTTTCTGACTGCTTTCCAGCGTTTCCTGGCGAAACCATGGCATTACTTTATCGGCATTTTCAAGATTGAAACGAATGACTTCTTCTAATGACTTAACCCTGGCATTTGCTTTAGAAAGGTATCGGTTAAGCCCATCCTTAAATTCATACTGCAAAATGGTAAACTCTGAAGCGCCTGCTGCCCCTGTAAGTTTCAATAGTTCTATCTCCACAATTTCTGCTCCCTGTGCCTTTAATAATTCTATGGCCTGCCGGTAGAGATCAACAACAAAAAACAAACCCGACAATGCTCTCTTTTCTATACCAATACGTTTGCCCTTCAAAGAATCGGGTTTTAAAAAAACCGTATAATCTTTATGCGATTTCCCTTCACTTTCTTTTGTAACTGCATCTTCAGGATCTAT
>JAHEEX010000295.1 GCA_024640465.1 Sphingobacteriales bacterium
GTAACATCGGCCATCTATCAGTAATACAATCCGGTCTGCTGTTCTTTTTACACAATTCATATCATGTGAAATGATCAAGGAACTGGTTTGATATTTCTCCGCAATCTCAACCATCAGTTCACTGATTTCTTTACCCGTAATGGGATCCAATCCGGTGGTGGGTTCATCATACAGGATAATATCGGGCCGGAGAATCAATGTTCTGGCCAGTGCAATTCTTTTGCGCATACCTCCAGACAACTCTACAGGCATCATATCAACAGTATGGGCCAGCCCTACATTTTCCAAAGCTTCCATCACCATGGTATTGACCTCTTGTTGAGACACTTTTATCCAATGTCTCCTTAAAGGGAATTCAAGGTTTTCCCTCACCGTCATGGAGTCATACAGGGCATTTCCCTGGAAAAGAAAGCCCAGTTTCGCACGTAATTTATCCATTCCTTCATGATCGAGCTGGGATATGTCCTGGCCAAAAACGCTGATCAGGCCTTCATCGGCCTGAAGTAAACCAATGATACATTTTATGAGTACGGATTTTCCTGACCCGGATTTTCCCAGTACCACCACGCTTTCCCCTTTATACAGTTTCAGGCTAAAATCGGTAAGGACCTTGTTTGAGCCAAAGGATTTTTTTAAACCTTCGATGTTGATGACTACCTCGGAAGGTATCTTATCTGTTTGGATCAATATGTCTTTTTGTTCCGTTTCCATGTTAATTATAGCCCAACAGGTCTGTGATTTGAACGGCAATAAGGTCGATCAAAAAAACAAGAATAGAAGATACCACTACGGCTGAATTGGCTGATCTGCCCACACCTTCGGTACCCTTGCTGGAATAATACCCCTTATAACAACCAACTATACCCACTGCAAACCCAAAGAAAAATGTTTTTATAAAAGCCGGTAATACATCACTAAATGCAAGGTTACGTACTACCTGTCCATAAAATAATTGAAAGCTGGTAACATTACGGATGTTAACACCAAGGTAAGATCCATATAATGCGATTGCATTGGATAATAAAACTAAAACGGGTAACATAAATGTTGCTGCCAGTACACGGGTAACCACCAGGTATTTGAATGGATTTGTTCCGGAAACTTCCATGGCATCGATCTGTTCTGTCACTTTCATGGAACCAAGTTCGGCCCCAATACTGGAACCAATCTTTCCTGCAAAGATCAATGCAGTAATAACCGGGCCAATTTCCCTTACCAATGCAATGCCTACCATGGCTGGTAATTCTGACTCCACTCCATAATTCACCAAAGAAGGACGTAATTGCATGGTTAATACCAGCCCCATAATAAAGCCGGTAAGTCCTACCAGTGGAAGTGATTTATACCCAATCAAAAAACACTGCCGGATAAATTCCTGTACTTCATACCTCGGCTTAAATCCTTCTTTAAAAAAAAGGCCGGTGAAGCGGGCAAGTTGCCCCGTTTCTTTCAGGAAAAGCTGAAGATTTAAAGGGAGCTTGAGCATGATATTTTAATAAATGTATCAATATTATGGCCAAACCGCTATGAATACCATCATCAATTTAAATGATTATTATCAGGGCTTCTTATATTAATGTTTCAAAACCCAAGAGTAAAAAAACTTACATTAGTAATTGTAATGGCATTGAAAAAAAAATATGCTTATTCAAATTATAAGGTACATAACAAAGTATCCCTGGTTCGTGGCGGGGTAGCCTATTTCTCTGCCATAAAGGAAATCATCAGGCGTGCCGAAAGGTCCATACACCTTCAAACCTATATTTATGAAGAGGATGAAACCGGGAAAGATATAGCCCAGGAATTGATTAAAGCCAGTAGCCGGGGTGTGTCGGTGTATATTTTGCTTGATGGTTATGCGTCCAGGAAATTGTCCGATTCCTTTATCAGAAGGTTTAAAGATGCCGGTATACATTTTCGTTTTTTTGAACCTGTTTTGCGGAGCAACAGTTTTTATTTTGGCCGCAGGCTGCACCATAAGGTATTGGTTGCAGATGCCCACTATGCTTTAGTTGCGGGTGTTAATATTTCAAACAAGTATAATGACCTTCCGGGAGATCCTGCCTGGCTTGATTGGGCAATAAGCCTAGAAGGGGAGACTGCAACAGAGTTGTATAAAATTTGTATTAGCCTCTGGGTAAAATTTCCTGCAGAAGTGAAGAGAATCATTTTAAGTGAAAAGATGCCCGCAATAAATTCCAGCTGGAATTGCCCGGTAAGGGTCAGGCGAAATGATTGGGTGACGCGGAAAAATGAGATCAGCCGTAGTTACCTGGAAATGTTCAATAAAGCAAATAGTGAAATCATCATTATGTCGAGCTATTTCCTTCCGGGCCGGGTTTTTCGAAAGAACCTGAGCAGGGCTGTAAAGCGAGGGGTGCGTATTAAACTTATACTGGCAGGCGCTTCAGACGTGTGGGTTTCAAAACAAGCTGAAAGGTATATGTACAGGTGGCTTTTTAGAAATGGCATTGAAATTTTTGAATACCCGCATAATATTTTGCATGGGAAACTTGCAGTATATGATTCGTCCTGGGTTACAGGAGGGTCGTATAATGTAAATAATATCAGTGCTTATGCCAGTATCGAATTAAACCTGGATATAAAAGACAATAACTTTGCAAAGCATGTTAGGAATACACTTCAGGATATTATACATATAGATTGTGTACGGGTAACTGAAGATGAATACAGTGTTACCTATAATCTTTTTGAAAGATTTTTACAGTACTTATCTTATGAAGCTGTCAGGCTTATTTTCTTTCTTTTTACTTTTTATTTCCGTCAGCGTTAATTACCCCTGATCCTGTTTAATAATATAACCGGTGTTGATCTGTTCCATTTAGCGAATCTGCCACGCTGTACTACCAATTGGTTGTCTTCCGGATGGGTGAGAAAATAATGAAAAACAAAATGCTCGCGGGGTTTTTCCCAGCCTATGATCTGGCCAAAACGAAGATCGTTAAAAACCAAGGTATCATTCCATTTCTCCATTGTATAAAATCCCTGAGAGAATTTTTGCAACAGTTGAACTTCAACGTGGTCATCAATTTTGGCAAGCAAATCCTGGTTGCGGGGAAAGTAACCCAGGTCCAGTTTTTTCTTTCTGTCAAATACGCTTCGATAGCCAACGTGGTAACCGCTCGAATCTTCCAGGACAATAAACCAAAGCCAGCTGTTTAAAGCTGCAGGTGTGGTGAAGTATCGGTTATAGGAAATTTTTTGTTTATTGGCCATTTCCCGTACTGAAAGATCGATGGTTAATTTATTAATGATCGCATAGCCCAGGTAAAGTATGGGGATCCATAAGCCTGCCATTGCCCAGCGTCTTCTTTTAGGGTAAATCTTTTTCATGAATAGAAGGACGATAAAGCATATGCCTGGAGCAATGGAGAATAAAGGATCAGCCACATATATGGTATTGAACGATATTCTTTTTTCAGAAAATGGTTCAAACCAGCCCACGCCATAGTTATTAAAAGCATCCAGAAATAAATGCGTGAGTATTTCAAAGACAAAAAATCCGATCCATCTTTCCATGGAGATATTATG
>JAHEEX010000296.1 GCA_024640465.1 Sphingobacteriales bacterium
GCAGCCGTCTACAAATTTTAAAGCAGTTTAAGTTGGGTCATAATCAAACCAGGGCGTCTTTCTAGATGCCCTGCTTCATTTGAGCAGGATTCTGAGGATTGGATGGATTGGCTGGATGGATTAATGAATTAGAAAGGATAATAAAATACAAGAAATCGAAAGTGCAAAGTCGAAAAGCGAAAATAAAAACACATTATAATCAACCCTATTAATTTAGAATCACTTCATCCAACTTCCTTATTCCTTATTTTTTGTTCCTTATTTCTTATTCAACTGAGCAGGATGCTGAGGATTGGATGGATTGGCAAGATGGATTAGTGAATTAAAAAGGATTTTATATACAATTATTTAGGCGTACCCTTTAATCACCATTACTCCACACAACTTCTTTATTCCTTGTTCCTTATTCCTTATTCTTAAGCCGAATTCCTTCCTGCATTAATAATTCCAAACGAGCAGCGCATCACCAGTTTCTCATAACTGTTTTTCTCCGGTGATTGCTGAATGAGCTTTTCATCCAACTCACGAACACGCGTAATGGCATATTGTTGAATGGTCGTTAAAGGCAGTACAATACGCTCCCGCATTTGTACAGACAATTGTTCCACCGGGTAATCAGCCATTAATTCAGATTTACCTGATAAGGAAAAGATATATTGTTTAGTAAGTTCATATTCATTATAAATCCTGTTCCATATCTCACCATAAACAGGATGGTTACTCAGAAAAGCAGTGAGCGGGAAATAACATTTCCGCATCGCCATCTCACAGTTATCCATAAGCGCTTTAAAGAAAGCAGAATGGCGATAGAGCCTCTTCACTTCCCCCAGCCTTCCTGCCTCATCCATCTTTTTCATGGCAGAACCGACACCGTAATAACCGGTGACATTTTGTTTCAACTGGCTCCATGCGCCTACAAATGGGATTGCACGCAGATCCTTTAATGCCAGTCGACCAGAGGCCCCTCTTTTAGCCGGCCGGCTGCCGATATTGGTCTCTGCATAAAAACGCAGCGGACTGGCATGACCAAGATATTCCAGGAAATATGGATGATCACGCAGGTCGGTATAAGCCTCATAACTGCTTTGCGCCAGTTCCTGTAAGAGAGAAGCCTCCTTGATATCCATCGTAATTGAAAGGTCTGAGAAAAGATCATTGCTTATACCCGCATGAATCAGTTGTTCAATATTGAACTGCGCTGCATCGATGATCCCGAAGTTGGAACTTACCGTCTGGCCCTGGATCGTCAGCTGAATTTCTTTATTGGCAATATTTTTTCCAAGCGATGAATAAAATTTATGGGTCTTGCCACCCCCCCTGGCAGGCGGGCCGCCCCTGCCATCAAAGAACACAACATCTATTCCATATTCCCTGGATATCCGCGTGAGGTCTTCTTTGGCTTTATATATACTGAAATTCGCCATCAGGTATCCGCCATCCTTAGTGCCATCACTGAATCCAAGCATAATGGTCTGCCTGTTTTTACGCCTCTTCAAATGGGCCGAATAAACCGGGTTCGTATATAAAGCACGCATGGATGTTTCTGCCTGCAGCAGGTCTTCCACAGTTTCAAAAAGGGGAACAATATCAACCTTTATGTCTTCAGGTTTCCATCCGTTCAGTAAAAACAACGCAAAGACTTCTATAGCATTCAATGCACTGTTACACTGGCTGATGATATACCTGCCACAGCCCTGCTCACCATTGAATTGCTGGATACTTTTTATAACAGAAACAGTTTGCAAGGTATCCTTCACTAACAAGTCCTCAAAAACTTCCGGATCAACTGTTTTTGAGATTCCTGTTAAGGCATTTATCTTTTCCTCCAATGGAAGGTCAACATAATTTTTAGGCAATGCATCAGTTTGGGCAGCAATATCAGCAAGTACTTTTCCATGCACCGAACTATCCTGTCTAATATCCAATGTGGCGAAATGCAATCCAAATAATTCCACCTTGTTAATAAGCTGGTTCACCAGGTTTACAAAAAGGCTGTTATGCTGGTATATCAGTGTATGCCTTATTTCCTTTAGCGTATCTAATATTTCCTGCTGTGAAATATCGGTTCGCTGGTCGGGAATGAAAATATTATTATACAACTTTTTCTCCAGTTCCTGCAGGGATGCTTCAACCCCTTCAAAAGTCAGCCTGCGTCTAAGTTTACGTACATCAAGATAATAGCATTTAATGATACTGCCCCTGAGTGCGTCTGCAACTTTCAAAGTTGTAGCTGCAGTAACAAATGGATTACCATCACGGTCACCACCCGGCCAGAATCCCATATGAATCACCGGATTGTCGCCAGAAACTTCATCAGCAAACTGAGATTTCATAAAACTCAGAATGCGACCTGCTGCCTGGTAGAATACATTTTCCAAATACCAGATCAGGCTTACAGCTTCATCATACGGAGTTGGTTTTTGCTTTTTGAAAAAAGGGGTTTTACCTAATTGCTGAAGGTATGTATTGATCTGACCAACATTATTTTCAGCGATGGCCCTGGATAAATCATTGATTATGCCTAATACCGCCCCAGGGTAAAATTGGGTAGGGTGTGCAGTTAGTACCAGTCGGACAGCAAAATCCTTTAGCTTTTCCGCCAGTTCATTTTCTTTTTTAGATACACTTACTTCATTTTCCAGGTGTTTTAATGTACCTACACCCGACATATCGTTGACATCACGGAAAGCTGCATCTTCCAGTGCATCAAATAATACAACCTGTCTTTCTACATACTGCACAAATCGAAACATCACATCCAGTTTCTCCTGGTCGGATGTATATGAAGTGTGCCGTGAAAAAAACTCATCGATAATTTCTACCGGGCTCTGCTTTTTCCGGTATCCTTCTTCGCAGTTTGACTGCAATAGGGAAAGCAGGATACCGGTCTTTTCTATACGGTGAAAGGGCAGTGATGTAAAAAGACTGTTATACAGCTGAAATTTAATGCCTACCTGTGTTTTGAACTGCTGCAGGGCAGCAGAAGAAGTCATGCTCATGAATAGAGAATTTTCCTGTTTTATGTAACTGGTGGCAAGCAATAAACGGAGAATGAAGTTAACTTAAATTCTTTTGGCCTCCGCTTGTTTTTCAAAATTTCTGTGCTATCTTCGGGATTCAGAAATGGTAAATAGTTCAACATACCTGTTCTCTTCTTTGGGGCAATCTTTCACTGCCACAAACATTACTATTATTACCACAACCCGTTAAGGGTTGCACAATTCCATACCATTCATTGGGCCTTGAGCTACTAACCTTATACAGGAAAAAATCACTTTATTATTATACAAAATAACATGAACCAGGTTTTGAAATTCGGCGGCAGTTCTGTTGCGAACGCCCAAAATATCAGGAAAGTCATAGATATCGTTTCAAAAAGAAAAAACAGGGGAAAAGCCATTGTAATTGTTTCTGCCCTGGGGGGCACTACTGATGCCCTGTTAAATTGCGGAAGCCAGGCTGCTGCAGGTTTGGAAGAATATAAAACTACTTTGGCCGGGATAGAACAGAGACACCTTGATGCTGTAAAGGAATTGCTTCCC
>JAHEEX010000297.1 GCA_024640465.1 Sphingobacteriales bacterium
GGCGGACCAACAGGCTATGCTATAAATCCTGCACGGGATCTGGGACCTCGTATTATGCATGCAATATTGCCTTTAAAAGGAAAAGGATCCAGTGATTGGTCTTATGCATGGGTACCCATCGTTGGACCGATAGTTGGGGGACTACTCGCTGCATTTTTCTTTCAATTCCTGAAATCTTTTACATCTTAAAATTAGCGTCCTTACTTTCTTCCCGGTAAAACTCAATTTCCAAGCAGGGTTCCAATTAAAAGAAGGATCAATAAAGTCCCAATCACATATGCCTGCAACATTGATGGTTCCAAAAAAGTTTTATTGGAGAACCTGTCGAATTTCTTTTTAACCTGGATAAACCTGATGCCGGCAAGAATGAGCCCTGTTAATGCGGACGTAAATAAAATGAGTGCGATCATCCGCGGGGAAAGTACTTCCAGAATAGGATGAGCGCCTTGTTCATGTACTTTAGCTTCCAGTAATTTATAGATGGCAAAGCCAAATGTCATCAGGGAAGCCGCTGTCCTGATCCATGCCAGGAAGGTCCGTTCAAAAGCTAAAATAGACCGGTCAAGTGACAACTCTTCTTTTTCTTCTTTCTTCTTCTCTTTTTCTTCTTTTTTCTTCTTTTTATCTTTTATTTCGTCGTCCTCGAAGTTGTTAAAAGTATCTTCCATAATAAATTATTTTTTGGTGAAAAATCCTAATTAAATATACTTGATCAGGCTAAGTATAAATCGGCAAACTGTTTATTTATTTAATCATTTATATAAAATGATAAAGTCGATTTTCAGCGAAAGATCAGGAACATCCTTTAGGGCAGGTTTTTATTATTTTTAGAGATGAATGTATGTATGATTTGATTAACTTGACATATGAAAAATTTTAAACGAATTGCATTGATATTAGTGCTGTTTTTTGCAAGCCAGGCCAGCATTCAGGCACAAACAGCCAAAGCTTCTCTCAATCATATTGCCCTTCATGTGTTTGATTTACAGAAAAGCGGCAAATTTTATATAGAAACCGTCGGCCTGGATACCATTCCTGAACCATTTCATGATGGCAATCATATCTGGCTTTCAGTAGGGTATAAAAGTCATTTACACCTCATTGGTGGCGCTAAACCTGGTATCGACCGGGATAAAAACACCCACCTTTGTTTCACCGTACCATCAGTTGAGCAATTCCTGGAACGACTTAAGAAAATCAACTGGCCTTATGAAGACTGGGCCGGTACTGCCGGGGGTATAACAAAAAGGGTTGATGGGGTGAAACAGGTCTATTTCCGTGATCCGGACGGGTATTGGATTGAGGTCAATGACGCGAGACAGTAGAAAATAGAAATCGAAAGTGGAAAATCAAAAATCGAAAATCAAATACAAATAGCACTGGCAGATTCCCTGTAGTTGCGTTTAAGGCAGTTATTTTCGACTTTCGACTTTCGATTTTCGATTTTTTATCCCCCAGTATTTTTCTAATCCCACCATCCCCCTTACCTTTGCGCCACGAAGCCAAATTCACATTAATTAATTTAATAATATGGTCAATAAGGGTAAAATCAAACAGATCATTGGTGCGGTGGTTGACGTGCAGTTTGAAGGACAATTGCCGGAGATTTATAACGCGGTAGAACTGAAAAGGGATAACGGAGAAGTGCTTGTTATGGAAGTGCAGCAGCACCTTGGTGAAGACAGCGTTCGTTGTATTGCCATGGACGGTACGGAAGGTCTTGTAAGAGGCACGGAAGTACTGGATACCGGAAAGGCCATTGCCATGCCGGTGGGTGAAGGCATTAACGGCCGTTTGTTCAATGTAACCGGTGATGCCATTGATGGATTACCACAGGTGTCTAAAGTAAATGGCCGCCCGATCCACGCTAAGCCCCCATTGTTTGAAAACCTGAGCACTGCTACCGAGGTACTTTTTACCGGTATTAAAGTGGTTGACCTGATCGAGCCATATGCAAAAGGTGGTAAGATTGGTCTCTTTGGTGGTGCAGGTGTGGGTAAGACCGTACTGATCCAGGAATTGATCAACAATATTGCAAAAGGATATGGTGGTTTATCGGTTTTCGCAGGTGTTGGCGAGCGTACCCGTGAAGGAAATGACCTGTTACGTGAGATGATTGAAGCTGGTATCATGAATTATGGTGATGCTTTCAAGCACAGTATGGAAGAAGGCGGATGGGACCTGGATAAAGTGGATATGGAAGGCCTGAAAGATTCAAAAGCAACTTTCGTTTTCGGACAAATGAACGAGCCTCCCGGAGCCCGTGCCCGTGTGGCACTGAGCGGATTGACCGTAGCGGAATATTTCCGTGATGGCGATGGCCAGGGTAAAGGAAAAGACATCCTGTTTTTCGTAGATAATATCTTCCGTTTCACCCAGGCTGGCTCTGAAGTATCGGCACTGCTGGGACGTATGCCATCAGCAGTAGGTTACCAGCCGACGCTGGCCACTGAAATGGGTCTGATGCAGGAAAGGATCACGTCAACACGCAACGGTTCAATTACCTCCGTACAGGCGGTATATGTACCTGCGGATGACCTTACCGATCCGGCACCTGCAACCACATTTGCTCACCTTGATGCTACCACGGTATTGAGCCGGAAGATTGCGGATCTGGGTATCTATCCTGCGGTGGATCCATTGGATTCAACTTCAAGGATCCTCACACCATTGATCGTGGGTGAAGCACACTATACCTGTGCCAACCGTGTTAAACTGATCCTCCAGCGTTATAAAGAATTGCAGGATATTATCGCCATCCTGGGTATGGATGAATTAAGTGATGAAGACAAACTTACGGTTAGCCGTGCACGCAGGGTGCAGCGTTTCCTCAGCCAGCCATTCCACGTTGCCGAGCAGTTCACTGGTCTGAAAGGGGTGTTCGTAAGCATCGAAGATACCATCCGTGGTTTCAACATGATCATGGACGGTGAAGTGGATGAGTATCCTGAAGCAGCATTCAACCTGGTAGGAACCATTGAAGATGCCATTGAGAAAGGTAAGAAGATGCTTGAGGCAGCTAAAGGGTAATTTATCTGAGCAAACATTAATTCAGGACTATGCAACTTGATATTTTAACACCAGAAAGAAAAATCTATAGCGGTAACGTCTACGGCATTCAATTACCGGGTATATCAGGATCTTTTGAAATACTGGATAAACATGCCCCCATGGTTAGTGCATTGGGTAAAGGGAAAATGAAACTGCTGATGGATAAGTCCGGGAACAATGCTGCACAATATGATGTATCTGGTGGTTTTATTGAAGTGCTGAATAATAAGGTTACCGTGCTGGTTGAAAGTGCTGTCGAAAAATGAGCAGGATTTTGGGGATTGGATGGATTGGCAAGATGGATTTTTGGATTTAAAAAGATTTTTTATAATATACGGCTATCCTGAAAAGGGTGGCCGTTTTCTTTTGTATTGTCTTTGCGTGCTTTCTGTCCTGGTGGTTAAATAATGTCTATATCATATTTATCCAGTAAGCCTGGAATCCCTTCAATTGAAAATTTTGCTTTTTT
>JAHEEX010000298.1 GCA_024640465.1 Sphingobacteriales bacterium
CTGTTTCAATGCACATCCGTTGTGTAGCATTAAAGGCCTTACCCCAGGGTGAGTGAAAAGCATTTGTAGCAATTGGAATGATGTGTTCAAATGCTTCAGGTTCTTCCACAGCCCATTCGAGCAACTGCTGTCCGCCCATAGAACCGCCAATGCCAATATGGATCTTTGAAATGTTCAACGCTGTTTTCAAAAACTGGAAAGCCCTGGCCATATCCCTTGGTGTGAAAAAAGGAAATTCATGATAGTAGGGCTCTGCTGTTTCCGGATTTTTTTCCAGCGGTCCGGTGCTGCCATAACAACTGCCGGGCATATTCACACAGATGATAAAATACTTTTTTGGATCAAACAATTTTCCTTCTCCCACCAGCCCCGGCCACCATTCTGCCGGGTTGCTGTTGGCTGTAAGTGCATGAAATATCCAAACCACTTTAGATCCATCGCTGTTTAGTTCACCCAGCGTAGTATACGCAAGATGGAAGCCGGGAATGGTTATTCCCGACTCCAGTGTGAATGGCCTTGCGTGGCGGAATATCTTCGGTTGACTTTCTACGTTAGTTAAGTGCATAGCTTGCTTCTGCTACTTTTTGAAATGCCTGCTCGAAATCTGCTTTAATATCCTCTATATGCTCAATGCCTGCGCTTACCCTGATCTGGTTTGGCAAAACACCAGATGCCAGTTGCTCTTCTTCTGATAATTGTTCGTGTGTTGTTGTTGCGGGATTGATCACCAATGTCTTTGCATCACCCACATTGGCCAGGTGTGAAGCCAGCTTTAGTTCATTAATGAATGCTGCTGCTTTTGCTTTTCCACCCTTAATGCCAAATTGCAACACGCCGCCAAATCCATTATGCAGGTATTTTTTACCCAGTGCATGATAAGGGCTGCTTTCAAGTCCTGGATACCATACAAATTCCACCTGGGGATGGCTTTCCAGCCATTTTGCCAGGGCAAGGGCATTTTCAGCATGTCTTTGAACCCTGAGTGAAAGGGTTTCAAGACCCTGTAGCAATAAGAAGGAATTGAAAGGACTTAAAGCCGGTCCAAAGTCACGAAGTCCTTCCACCCTGGCGCGGATGATGAAGGCAATATTGGGTAAACCGAGCGGGTTGCCTTCTCCAAAAACATCCCAGAATTTCAGACCATGGTAACCTTCAGATGGTTCCGTAAACTGGGGGAACTTGCCATTGCCCCAATTGTAATTACCACCATCCACAATTACTCCTCCAATTGAAGTCCCATGTCCGCCAATCCATTTGGTGGCTGATTCAACAACGATGTTCGCACCTAATTCGATGGGCCTGGCCAGGTAGCCACCCGCGCCAAATGTATTATCAACGATCAGGGGCAAGTCGTATTCTTTTGCCAATGCCACAAACTTCTGGAAGTCGGGGATATTTAACCGGGGATTGCCAATGGTTTCAAGATAGATCGCTTTAGTGTTTTTATCGATCAATGGTACAAAACTTTCCACATCATCGCCATTGCCGAATCTAACGTCAATGCCTAACCGTTTAAAGGCTACTTTGAACTGGTTGTAGGTACCTCCATACAGGAAAGAAGTGGACACAAAATTATCACCTGCCTGTAAGATATTATTCAGGGCTATGAATTGTGCTGCCTGCCCCGAACCGGTTGCCAGGGCTGCTACGCCGCCTTCCAGGGCCGCCACGCGTTTTTCAAATACATCGGTTGTTGGATTCATGATCCGGGTATAGATATTGCCAAATTGTCTTAACCCAAACAGATTGGCTGCATGTTCTGCATTATCAAAACCATACGAACTGGTCTGGTAGATGGGAACAGCCCTTGACTTGGTTGTTGGGTCGATTTCCTGGCCGGCATGTAGTTGCAGTGTTTCAAAACGATGATTGCTCATGATAAAAAATTTAATTAGTGTTTGAAAATGGGATAACAGTTAAATCAAAAAAGACTGGGAATGATAATGTGTTTATGCCCTAAGGCATATACGCATAACAACAACGGAAATGAATCCTTTCCTGGCAGGGAGTAATGTTGACGTATGGATTCATACTTTTTGTTAATAGTCTACGAATATAGTAGACATTCTCGAATACTTTTTTCATGTTGACTGTTAATTTTTCCAAAAATGACTTCCGGTAAGCCTTGTCGGGACCAGGGAAGCTTCGCTCAGTTGGTTTATTATCCGGAAAAGGGTGGGTTAGGGGCATAAAAAAACCCTCCTGATGGTCAGAAGGGCTTTAATATGTTGAATATGGTCAAGCTTTGTATCTGACTTATCTGTCCCGTATGTACGGGGTGGAATTGGCACCTTATGACGCATATTGCGCAACAGGTTGCCAAGGCTTCATCGGGCCATTACCCTCTGCCTTTCTGGATAAGAAACTAAAAGAACTGGCGCAAAGATAGGAAGCGGGATATTGACGGGCAAATTTTTTTGTGGCGGTTTTCTTAGGGTTCTTATTTCCTGGCGGTTAATACCTGTATTTAACCGAACTTGCTATCCGTAAAAATCAATGCATGCAGGAAGAAATTGAAGTATTTGGAGCCAGGGTACATAATCTGAAGAATATTGATATAGCCATACCCAAAAACCAACTGGTGGTGATAACAGGGATAAGTGGCAGCGGAAAATCCTCACTGGCTTTTGACACTATTTTTGCCGAGGGACAACGGCGGTATATGGAAACTTTCGGGGCCTATGCCAGGCAGTTCATTGGTGATATGGAAAGGCCTGATGTTGATAAAATCACCGGATTATCTCCAGTTATATCTATTGAACAAAAAACGACGAATAAAAACCCAAGGTCAACCGTTGGTACGATCACTGAGGTATACGACTTTCTAAGGTTGCTCTATGCTCGTATTGGGGAGGCCTATTCCTATAATACGGGGAAGAAAATGGTGAAGTTCAGTGAAGAAGAAATCATCCTGGACATTTTTAAAAAATTCAGCGGGAAAAAAATAACCCTGCTATCACCCCTGGTACGTGGCAGAAAAGGTCATTACCGGGAGTTGTTTGAAGACATGCGCAAAAAGGGGTACCTGAAGGTGCGTGTAGACGGCGATATCCTCGACCTGGTTCCTAAAATGCAGGTGGACCGGTATAAGATACATGATATAGAACTGGTGATTGACAGGCTGACAGCTACAGAAGATATGCGGGTAAGACTGGGCCAGAGCCTGCAGAAAGCCATGCAAACCGGCAAGGACCTGGTATTTATCCTGCCGGGTGATAGCTCCAAAGTGGTTCAGTACAGTAAGCAACTGATGTGCAGTGAAACAGGTATTTCATATGAAGAGCCTTCACCTAATACTTTTTCTTTCAATTCCCCTTACGGAGCCTGCCCGCATTGCAAAGGCCTAGGCCAGATCTATAATGTGGATATAGATTCGATAATTCCTGACCGCTCTCTTTCCATTGAAGCCGGTGCCATTGTTCCCCTGGGTGAAGCAAGGGATACGTTTACCTATAAACAGGTTGAACAGCTCGCAAAGAAATTCAAGTTTAGCCTGAAAGCACCGGTTAAAGACATCCCG
>JAHEEX010000131.1 GCA_024640465.1 Sphingobacteriales bacterium
CTGGGAGACCGTGCAGACAGTAGCGTGTTAAGGGATGAATCCAGGAAAGCCATTGTGGAGGCAACGTTTAAGGATCTGAACACAACTGTGATCAATTCATTGCTTCATAACTGGGATATTGATACAGCAGATGAACTGGTATTAAGAAGAGAGCTAAGTGCTAATGGAAAGTCAAGGGCTTTTATAAATGACACTCCGGTAAATCTTTCACAATTGCAGTCAATGGCAGGTTCCCTGGTTGATATGCACCTGCAATTTGATACTCATTCACTTGGTCAGAATGATTTTCAGCGGGAGGTACTTGATGTACTTGCCGGCCATAATGCACTTCTTAAAACTTACCAGGAGGCTTACAATACACTGTTGTCTGAAAGAAAAAAACTTGAAGATGTACGCCGGTCGATTGAGTCCGGGAATAAAGAACTGGATTATCATAAGTTTTTACTCGATGAACTGGCAGAAGCAGATTTGAAAGAAAATGAATTGGAAGAACTGGAAGCAGAACTTAAAATGCTTTCCCATGCAGAGCAGATTAAGTCGGTATTGGGAAAATTATATTTTCAATTGGAGGAAAGCGATCAGCCCATGGTGCAGCAATTGAAATCCATGCTCAACCAATTACAAGGGCTTAACCAGTTCCATCAACTTATACCGGTATTATCGGAAAGGCTTCAATCGGTATTCATCGAGTTGCAGGATATTTCAGGCGAACTGGAACTGATTAATGAGAAGATATTAATGGATGCCGGAAGGATGGACCAGGTAAGCCAGAGAATTGCTCTCGGCCAAAAACTTCTGAAAAAGCATGGTGTTAAGAATACGATTGAACTGATAGAAATAAGGGCAGGCCTGGAGTCAAAAGTTAACCTGGTTATACATGCAGGCGATGAACTGGCGAAGCTGGAAAAGTCCGTTGGGCAAATGGAAGAAAATGCCAGGAACCTGGCTATAACGATAAGCAGTAACCGAAAAAAGCAGGTTGCGCCACTTGAGCAAAAAACAGCACAACTTTTACATCGGGTGGGAATGCCCAATGCCCTGTTGAAAGTGGACATGCAAACAGTTCCTTTATATGAAGGCGGGATTGACCGTATCGTATTTTTGTTTGATGCCAATAAATCAGACCGTTTTGAACCTTTGCATAAAGTGGCCAGCGGTGGTGAACTGAGTCGGCTAATGTTAAGTATTAAATCACTGGTGGCCAGTTCCGTTGCCATGCCAACTTTGATCTTCGATGAGATCGATAGTGGTATCAGCGGGGAGGCGGCCCGTCAGGTAGGCATCTTAATGAAAGAACTGGGTGAATCGCACCAGGTTATTTCGATCACACATCAGCCCCAAATTGCTGCCCGGGCGGATACACATTTCTATGTATTTAAAAAGGAACTGAATAAAAAAATCCATACGCAAATAAAAAAACTGGACCCGCAGGAAAGGGTGGAGGCTATTGCGAAAATGATGGGTGGTGAAAAGCCTTCGCCACTGGTGATGGAAAATGCGCGTGAGATGGTCATGAATAATTAACCGCCGGATAATGAAGTTTGCAATATTATGAACAAGCAGCTAATTCTCTGGCTCTTACTTACAGGCGTAGCCGCAGCCATTGCCTGGTATTTGCAAAAGTATTTAGCCGGTATCATAAAGCCCAGGGATTCTGCTTTGCGGTTTATTATCTTTCTATTGCTTACTTTCGTTTCAATTTTCCTGGTTATCGTTTTATATGGATACCTTGTTATTAAGGCCAGGGTCATCTAATTCCGGTAAACCAATTACATTTACAAAAACGTTTCGTTATGTCCAATCAATTGCTGAAAGGTAAAAAAGGAATCATATTTGGTGCACTGGATGAAAAATCCATAGCCTGGAAAACGGCTCAATACTGCCATGCACATGGAGCTCAGCTTGTCTTAACCAATGCCCCTGTTGCGCTTCGAATGGGAGAGATCAATAAGCTTGCTGCAGAGGTGAATGCACCGGTTATTGGCGCGGATGTGGTTAATATGGACGACCTGAAGAAACTTTTTGAAGAGAGCATGAAGCATTTTGGCGGGGGAATAGATTTTGTGTTGCATTCCATTGGAATGAGTTTGAATGTGAGAAAAGGAAAACACTATACTGAAATGGATTATGGATTCAATCAGAAGACCCTTGATATATCTGCCATGTCTTTACACCGTGTACTCAGGACAGCCTGGGATATGGATGCGTTGAACGAATGGGGAAGTGTGGTAGCATTAACTTATATCGCGGCTCAGCGTGTATTTCCTGATTACAATGAAATGGCTGATGCCAAAGCGTTATTAGAAAGTGTAACCAGGAGTTTTGGTTATCATTATGGGGTACGTAAAAAAGTAAGGGTGAATACCATTTCCCAATCACCAACCAGAACAACTGCGGGAAGCGGCGTAAAAGGATTTGATGGCTTTATCAGTTATGCAGAAAAGATGAGCCCGCTTGGAAATGCCAGTGCAGATGATTGTGCCAACTACTGTGTTTCCATGTTTTCCGATATGACCAGGATGGTAACCATGCAGAATCTTTTTCATGATGGTGGTTTTTCATATACCGGCGTAACGCAGGCTGTAATTGAGCAAATGGAAAAATAATGCCATGCCAAATTTAAACTGGATCGATTATTTGGGTCTTTTCGGAGCATTTCTTTCTTCCATTACTTTTTTACCACAGGTATATAAGGCATGGAAAACAAAATCAGTAGGGGATCTTTCCATCTGGATGATTTTGATCCTGCTCGGCAATGTGTCGACCTGGCTGATCTATGGTTTGGTTAAAAATGATTTTGCCATTATCATCGCCAATTCGATCATCCTGTTTTTGTCCCTACTGATGCTTTTTTTCAAACTCAGTTTTAAAAAATAACGTTTACCCTGATATGACTATAAAAAAAACCGCCTTTTGGCGGTTTTTTTATTCAATTTCTTGATTGATCAGTATTCATCTTCATTAAAAAAGAAATCCTCCTGGCTTGGGTAATCCGGCCAGATATCATCGATTCCTTCATAAATCTCCCCTTCATCCTCCAGTTCCTGCAGGTTTTCAATAACTTCTATAGGGGCGCCACTACGGATACCGTAGTCGATGAGTTCATCTTTGGTGGCGGGCCAGGGTGCATCTTCCAGGTAGGATGCTAATTCAAGTGTCCAAAACATCAGGGTCCTCCTTTTAAATTTTTGCAAATGTAATCGTTAGGATGGAATTACCAAATCCGTTTATACCCATCCGGTTAAACGGAAGGGATTAACGGGTTATTTTATGTGTCGGTTTTGTAAAGCCCGGCCACAATGCGTAATTTTCAATTTTAACAGACAATGCTCAGGGAATGTTGGTTGCAAAAGGGATTACTAAATTTTACGGAAAGTTACAGGTGCTGAAGGGAGTGGATATTTCCATTCAAAAAGGCGAGATCGTAAGTATTGCAGGCTCTTCCGGGGCGGGGAAAAGTACTTTACTACACATCCTCGGAACACTGGATTATGCTGATAAAGGGGAAATTTTGTTAAACGACAAGCGGATAGACCAGCTCAGGGGGAAACCCCTGGCAGCCTTCCGAAACCTCCATGCAGGATTTGTATTCCAGTTTCATCATCTTTTACCCGAGTTTACAGCGCTTGAAAATGTTTGCATCCCGGGTTGGATAGCCGGAAAGTCAAAAAAAACTGTTGAAGGCCGTGCCAGGGAATTGCTGAAGTGGCTGGGGTTATCAGACAGGGTGGAAAATAAGCCATCGGCTTTATCGGGAGGCGAACAACAGCGGGTTGCGGTTGCCAGGGCCTTGATCAACCAGCCGGAAATCGTATTTGCTGATGAACCAACCGGGAACCTCGATTCTGCCAATGCCAATGAATTGCATCATCTCTTCTTTAAACTCAGGGAGGAATTTGGGCAGACATTCCTGATTGTTACTCATAATGAGGAACTTGCCGCCATGAGCGACAGGGTTTTGCATATGAAAGACGGGAAAATAGTCGAGAGTCGATAGTCTGGAGTCGATAGTCAACAGCCGAATGAAATCAAGAGTCTTTAGTCCATAGTCGTTAGTCAACAGCCGAAGACTGTCGATATTCAGGAGTCATATTAACCGCAAGGGAAGAATGACCGCAAAGAAATATATTCAAAAAATAAGCTGTATTGTATTGGCTGTTGACTCCCGACTCCCGACTCCCTATACCCTGGGTTTCCAGGGGATTTCCTGAAGATGAAGTTGATAAGTGGCAAAACGGGATAAAACGAAGAGGTAATCGCTTAAGCGGTTCAGGTATTTAAGGAGCAGGGCATCAACTTCGAGGCTTTCTAGTTCAAGGCGAACACAGCAGCGTTCTGCACGACGGGCAACACAACGTGCTACATGCAGGTGTGATATTGTTGGATGTCCGCCGGGTAATACAAAAGACTTCATTGGCGGGATTACCTCACTCATACGGTCCATTTCCAATTCCAGTAATTCAACATCAGTTTCCCGAAGATCGGGTATGCGCATCCGTGGTTCTTTGATGGGATCACAGGCAAGTGATGAGCCGATTGTAAATAGCCTGTCCTGAATCTCAAGCAGGATCTTATGACTCCCGGCATCTTCAAGTAAATCCTTGCAGAGGCCAATATATGAATTCAGTTCATCAACAGTACCATAGGCCTCAATACGCAGGTGCGACTTAGCTACTTTGGTACCGCCGATAAGAGATGTAGTGCCTTTATCGCCTGTTTTAGTATATATTTTTGATGACATGTAGTGGGTTGATGTAAAGTTGATCCTTTTACAATAAAAAAAGGAGCCAAATTGTTCACCGGGCTCCTTTTAAAAATGTGGATATTTTTTTATGCCATCACTGCATGATGCACATTCAGGCGGTCGCTTTCCAGCAATCCGTCTTTCAGCCTGATAATGCGATGTGCAAATTTGGAAATATCATCTTCATGTGTCACCAACACAACCGTATTTCCATCCTGGTGGATTTTATTGAAAATCTCCATGATCTCATGAGAGGTTTTTGAATCAAGGTTACCTGTAGGTTCATCGGCCAGGATAATGGAAGGATTATTTACCAAAGCCCTTGCGATGGCTACACGCTGACATTGTCCGCCCGACAACTCATTGGGCTTGTGGTGGCTTCTTTCCGTGAGGTCAACTTTGTTAAGTACTTCTTTGGCCATTTCAGTCCTCAATTTGCGGGAAATGCCGGCATAAACCAGTGGTAGGGCAACGTTTTCCAAAGCAGTTAGCCTGGGCAACAAATTGAATTGCTGGAATACAAAACCAATTTCTTTGTTCCTGATTTCTGCCAGATCATTATCCAGCATAGTGCTCACATCGTTTCCACTCAGGATATAAGTTCCTGATGTAGGAGAGTCAAGGCAACCCAGGATATTCATGAGGGTACTTTTTCCTGAGCCTGATGGACCCATCAGCGCTACATATTCATTCTTATTGATATCGATATTAATCCCTTTCAGAACTTGTAACTCCTGCTTACCCATGAAATAACTCTTCTTAATATCCTTCAGATGAATGACAGAATCCATACATTTTTTATTTTTTTCAGTAAAACAAAGTCATGTTACCTGTTGATTTACTGATCGGTAATGCTATTTATTTATAACCTTAGGAACTGTGAAAAAAGGTCCTGCAGACCCTGGTGCGTTTTTGAGTGCTTCTTCAGTTGAAACGGACCCCCTCACTTCATCATCCCTCAGTACATTGACTTCCCTGCTCATATGCATAAGTGGTTCAGTACCTGAGATATCAATGCTGTTCAATTGGTCTACAAAACCGATCATTTTTTCCAGGTCTTCCCGGATTTCTTTTTTTTCAACATCATTAAAGCTCAACTTGGCAAGGTTGGCTATTTTATCTACTAAGGCATCGGTTACCTGCATTTCTTTTTTTTCAATAACAAAAATAGCGGAATAGTCGGGAATGGCTTATTTTTTTGATGAATGGAGACACATCTTAACGGCAGGTAAAATCGACTGTTGAATCTGTTTATTTCCGGGCATTTTAAGGAGCTCTTCAGGACCCATTCCCTTATCTTTGCCGTCCTATGATCGGTAATAAGTCCATAGTCATGAGCGGTATCCGGCCAACCGGATTTTTACACCTGGGAAATTATTTTGGGGCAGTAAAGAATTATGTAAAACTGCAGGATCAGTTCAACTGCTATTTTATGGTAGCTGATTTGCACTCTTTAACAACCCATCCGGATACGAGAGAATTGAAAAGCCATGTTCACCGGGTATTGGCAGAAAATATTGCCTGTGGACTAGACCCCGAAAAAGTGGCTTTGTATTGCCAGAGCCATATCAGGGAAACCGGTGAATTGTATCTGTATCTAAATATGCTGGCCTATAAAGGTGAACTGGAAAAAACTACCACTTTTAAGGATAAAGCACGCCAGCAGCCTGAAAATATTAATGCTGGTTTATTGACATACCCCGTTCTTCAGGCTGCCGATATCTTAATGCATCGGGCATCACTTGTGCCCGTTGGAAAGGACCAGGAACAACACCTTGAAATGGCCAGGACCTTCGCCAACAGGTTTAATCACCGTTATGGTGAAGTTTTTCCGGAACCAGCGGCGTATAATTTTGGCGAGGAACTGGTAAAAGTCCCCAGCCTGGATGGTACGGGAAAGATGAGCAAAAGTGAGAATCAACTGGCAACCTTATACCTGGCTGATGATGATGATGTTATCCGTAAAAAAGTGATGAAAGCCAAAACAGATGCAGGACCCACAGAACCAGGCACTCCCATGCCGGATTATATTGAAAACCTGTTCCAGCTGATGAAGCTGGTAAGTTCTGAGGATCAGATAGCTTATTTTGAGGAAGCTTACCGGGAGTGCAGGATAAGATATGGTGATATGAAAAAACAGCTGGCTGAAGATATGGTAAAGTTTATTTCGCCGATCCGGGAAAGGGCTGAAGAGATCAGAACAAACCAGGGGTATCTGCGGCAGGTGATGGAATTAGGTGCAGAGAAAGCACGCGCAAGTGCCGTGGAGACCATGAATGAGGTAAGGCAGGTTACCGGATTGAATTATTATTAAAAAAAATCCCTGGCTGAATCCCGAATTCAAAAAGGAATATGTACTTTAAACGCTCGGCCGGCAGAGCAAAATAATACCGCACGGCACAGGAGTATGGCTAAAATTAAAAAACCTAAACACATTGCAGTAGCCGGTAATATCGGTGCCGGAAAGACCACACTCACCGAAATGCTGAGCAAACACTATCGCTGGATCCCGCATTTTGAAGATGTGGACCAGAACCCTTACCTGTTTGATTTTTATGAAGACATGCCCCGCTGGAGTTTTAACCTGCAGATATTTTTTCTAAATAGCCGATTGACCCAATTACTTGATATTTCACGTGGTACTGAAACTGTCATTCAGGACAGGACCATTTATGAAGACGCGCATATCTTTGCCCCAAACCTCCACGAGATGGGGTTGATGAGCAAACGTGATTTCGAAAACTACTTTGATTTTTTCCAGACATTGAAGCAAATGGTACAACCTCCCGACTTGCTGATATATCTGCAGGCCTCAGTGCCTACTCTTGTTGGTCAGATCCAAAAGCGCGGCAGGGAGTACGAAGAGAATATCCGCCTGGACTACCTGAAACGGCTAAACGATTATTACAATAAATGGATCGATGGATATAAAGAAGGTCCATTATTGGTAGTGAATGTTGACAGCAACAAGTTTGCAGAAAACGAAGAGCATTTTGGGGAGATTATCAGGAAGATAGATTCCCAGATTTACGGGTTGTTCTAAGATCCTCATTTTTTCGCGGTTAAGTGTATTCATTTTCCACTTTCCACTTTCGATTTTCACGCCATGGTTCGTGAAGACACGAACCATCATTGAATAAATTTCGTTTTCCGTTTCGTGAAGACACGAACCGGGGCGTCCGATTTACGGGTTGTTCTAAGATCCTCATTTCTTCGCGGTTAAGTGTATTTATTTTCCATTTTCCATTTTCGATTTTCCACTTTCCACTTTAAAAAGTAGACCCCGCCAAGACTAGCGGGGTCACAAGCAAACAATCGATTAAGACCGCTCAGATTACAATCGGAGCTGCAGCTTTTATTTCCTCGGAAACGCCAGCTGCATATTTTTGGAAATTTTTAATGAACAATGCTGCCAGTTCCAGTGCCTTTTTCGTGTAGGCTTCACTGTTATCCCAGGTATTACCCGGGTCTAACACAGCAGCAGGTACACCCGGGCAAGCTGTTGGAATCTGCAGATTGAATATCGGGAAATTTTTAAATTCTGCCATTGTTAATTTTCCTTCCAGCGCTGCGGTAATCATTGCCCTGGTATAAGCCAGCCTGATCCTGGTGCCTTTTCCATATGGCCCTCCGGTCCAGCCGGTATTGATCAGCCAAACCTGCGCTTTATTTTCTTTTAGTTTCTTTCCAAGCATTTCGGCATATTTTCCCGGATGAAGTGGAAGGAATGGTGCACCAAAACAAGCACTGAACGTGGCTTTAGGTTCAGTAACGCCCGCTTCGGTACCGGCTACCTTGGCCGTATAGCCGCTGATGAACTGGTACATTGCCTGCTCTGGATTCAGTTTCGAAATGGGGGGCAAAACACCATAAGCATCACAAGTCAGGAAAAAGATATGTTCCGGGTTATTCCCTCTTGCCTGCCTGCAGGCATTACTGATAAAGTGTAAGGGATATGAAACACGGGTATTTTCGGTACAGGAATCATCATCGAAATTAATACTGTTACTATCTTCCAGGAAGGTCACATTTTCTACTAAAGCACCGGGGCGAATGGCTTTAAAAATCTCCGGTTCTTTTTCTTCTGTTAGTTGAATACATTTTGCATAGCAGCCGCCCTCGAAATTGAAGATGCCATCATTGGTCCAGCCATGTTCGTCATCACCAATCAATACACGATGGGGATCTGCACTTAAAGTTGTTTTACCAGTGCCGCTTAAACCAAAAAAGAGGGCAGTATTTCCTGCTTTATCTTTATTGGCAGAGCAATGCATACTCAGGACATTTTTTTCCAGGGGAAGCAAATAGTTGAGGATAGTAAAAATGCCTTTTTTGATTTCACCTGTATATCCGGTTCCGGCAACAAGAATCATTTTATGCCGGAAACTGATGATGGCAGCATTATGCTGGCGTGTACCGCATTCTGTTGGATCCAGTTTAAGATCAGATGCAACCAATACCTGCCAATGGGGCTGGAAATTTTCCAGTTCTTCATCATTGGGGCGAAGGAACATATTATAGGCAAATAAATTTTCAGCAGGTTTGCCCGAAATAACCCGGACATTAACACGAAAGCGAGGATCGGAACAGGCATAACAATCTCGCACCCAGAAATCTGTTGCATTGTTTAAGTGATCAGTGATTTTCCTGAAAACGATATCAAAATAGCGTTCCTCAATAGGGATATTGAAATCATTCCAATCGATGGTGTCCCGGGTAATCCCGTCTTTTACAATAAATTTATCTTTAGGTGACCGACCGGTAAATTCCCCCGTTTTAATTACAAGTGCGCCGGTATCATTTAATACGCCTTCCCCTCTTTGCAGTACCTGCTCCGCCAGTTCTTCCGGCGAATTCTGGTAATGGATATTCCCGGAAATACGTAATCCCAGTAATTGTAATTTCCGTACAGGTAGAAGCATCGTTGTTGGTATCGACATATGTAGAGGGTTTAATGGCGGAGACAAAGGTAAAAATTAAAAATTTGTCAATAAAACACAAGGAAATTGTATTTTATTTGAAAAATATATGCATTATCGATTAATCAGCTATCATTTTCTAAAAAAAC
>JAHEEX010000132.1 GCA_024640465.1 Sphingobacteriales bacterium
CGGTGGTGTATAAATTAATACCACCAAAAGTTTAACCGCAATGAAACGAGGAATGTTCGCGTAAACATTCCTCGTTTTTTATTTATTCAGCAGGTTTACCCTTAGCCGTTCCGCCACCTGCAAGAGATGCAATATCCCTGTCGAAAATATACATACCGGCTTTATCATCCCCAATCAGTTTCAGTTTATCCATGATCTTACGGGCCAGTGCTTCCTCTTCGATCTGTTCGCTCACATACCATTGCAGGAAATTATGTGTGGTATAGTCTTTCTCTTTAAGGCAACTCTCAACCAGTTTATTGATCTCAGCACTTACATGGATCTCATGGTCGAGTACTTCCTGGAATAATTCCTTTATACCCTTGTACTTTAATGGAGGGGCTTTCAGGGTGGGGACAATACCGTGACCACCACGTTCATTGATGAATTTCAGGAGTTTCAGCATGTGCATCCTTTCTTCATCAGAATGGGTGAACAGGAATTCGGCAATGCCGCTTAATCCGCCCACTTCGGCCCAGGAGGCCATTGCAAGGTAAATCTGGGAAGATTCGGCTTCCAGCAGCACCTGCTGGTTCAGTGCTTTTTCAATTTTGGAAGAAATCATATAGATCAGTTTAAAGAATGGTTTACGAATTTGGTAAAAAATAGCCTTTTCTACCCCTAAATTAAGCCAATACCTATTCTGAACAACCAAAAGCCCCCGCTTGTTGTTAATTTTACATACATAAACAGAAAAAAGCGGTTATGATAAAAACAGGCAACCTGGTCATCAGTATCTATACGGAAATGACCCCCAACCCGGAAACCATGAAATTTGTGGCCAATAAGCTGCTTTATCCGGGGAAAAGCATAGATTTCCCGGAACCGGAAAGCGCTTTGCCTTCACCACTGGCGGCGGAACTTTTTAGTTTCCCCTTTGTAAAAAGCGTGTTCATCGCCAGCAATTTTGTAACCCTCACCAAAACACCCGATACCGATTGGGAAGATGTAAAGCCATCCATCCGCCAATTCCTGAAAGAATACCTGGAGGAAGGCAAAGTGGTTATCAATGAAGATGAAGTATCAACAGTTGCCCAGCCAAGCTCCAATATCGTTTTATCAGAGGATGGCGATGTAGTGAAAAGGATCAAGGAATTACTCGAAAATTATGTGAAACCGGCCGTTGAAATGGATGGCGGTGCGATACAGTTCAAGAAATTTGATGAAGGTGTTGTAACGCTTATGTTACAGGGAAGTTGCAGTGGTTGCCCATCTTCCATGATCACCCTGAAAGCAGGAATTGAAGGCATGATGAAGCGGATGATCCCGGAAGTAACTGAAGTAGTTGCAGAAGCAGAATAAGCGCATAGAAACTCCACCATAAAAAAGCAAGCTGCTCTTTACGGCAGCTTGCTTTTACTTTTTATAATGATTGTTAATAGAAGAACTGTTCCTTTACAATCTTTCCATCTTTTACTTCATATACTACGATCTCATCCATTTTCATTCTTCCCATACCTTTCATGGTAACATCCATACCCATTGCCAGCGAAATATGATTTCCGCCAACCAGTGCATCAGAAACATATCCGCCATGCATTTCTTCAACCATCGACTGGAAGATGTCTCCTTTTTTGATGATATTTTCCAGTCCTTCGACTGTTTGCAGCCCTTGAGAATGGGCCGGTTCAATACTTTTTGCATCAGCAGCATAAAGTTCTTTCTGGGCTTGCTCGTATTTTCCTTCTTTGCAAAGGGCCGTTAGCCTTGCAGCAATTTCCTGTGTTGTCATAATCATTGATTTTTTAGTGATTGATATTTAAAAGTTACCATATGAATATGAGACCCAACATTAAATAATGATGACCAGCAGTAAATTTTTTTAAACGGCAGATATGGGAAATGGGCATAATAATCAGAAGTATAATAACAATTGAAAGTGATTTGATGTGAATTCCGGACCCCGTTTATTTACTATTTCGTATTTAAAGGATGGCATAGCCATCGGAATTTACAGTAACATAAAATCAAATGATTATCTTGATTTGGCTATATCGAATCTGTCGCAAAGGATTAATTCAGTTAAAAATTCCGTATATGCTAAACCGGAATTCAACGAATTTTATCAGGCAATTAGCATCCCTTAACCTGGTTTTGTTGATGTATCTGGCTGTATCAAATAAATGCATCGGACAGAATATCATTTCATTGCAAATTAGCCCGCAGCTGAATGCAAAAAGTGAAAAATGGGAACCTCTATTAAAAAGTAAAAATGGTGATTTAAACCTGGCTGTTATAGGCCCATGGAATACAACCAATATTATCAAGCTGGACTCAGGGGCCTTTAAAAATAAAGTGATATCTGATAAAGAAAGTTATTATGATTCAGAAGAAGGCATTAATGGTTATAAAACGAAGAAAGTTGAGTTGAGAACTAATTACCGGATAAATATCATCGGTAAATCAGACAGTGCAGAATCCATTTTCACTGTTTTTACATCTTCAAGCAAACGAAAGCAAACGGTCCTGGGAATTCTCCTGAGTAAAAAGGAATTAATTGGAAACACTACAGTTTTGAGCGACTCAAAACAACTGGCAGGCAATATCAGGCTGATGAATGATTCCGACAGATGTTCCTTTCTTCTGGAGTATTCAGGCGGCGGCGGCAGCATACCTACCGGATATTTACTCAAAGGAACGGATTCTATTGTGGTCAGCACATTATATGCTCTTGTAACTAAACCAACAAACGACCCGAAAAATCCTGAGCAAGTCATCAGGGTAATCCCAAGGGGTATTTCTTTATTCGATATCAATGAGGAACAAATTGCTGCATTGGTTTTAAAGGACCCGAAAGAATATAAGGCAAAGGAAACTGAAAATTTTAGTAAGCATGCTTCTGTCATGATCAGCAATGAAATAAGTAAGTCCAACCAAATGGCTATAGCATCTCTATTTGCCATCATCATTGGGATAGAGGAAAAAGATTTGTATTTTAATCATTCAATAGACTAATACCTCGAAGATTCAACCCATTAGTCTATTCAAAAATTGTATTCATTTTTTCAGCAGTAATACGGGCAAATCTGAAGGATGTGTAAATCCCCTATGACTAGCTATTTTTTTTCCAATGAATTCCCCTTTCAGTCAGATAATCCATCACAAAATAAAAGCAATCTGGATTCTTCCCTACTAACTCCGGTGGAAATACACCGCGTTCCCTGAACAGGCCTGAGGCAATGAGATTGGCGCTGGCAGTACAAGTATATCCTGTGGTCCGGCTCATAGAAGAAATCTTTGTCTTGTCATCATACCGGTCGAGCAGGTTATATTCTATGGTTTTCTGCTTACCTTTTTCATGGCCATGCAAGATCACTTTCATGATCGTTAACTCTCTTTCTTCCTCACCCAGTTTCCATTCTTTGAAAAGTACCTGTGAAGAAAAATCAAGAGGGGATACCATTTGACCTTTCACATTGATGGGTTCTGTATCGAAGAAACCGCTTTCTTTCAGGGCAATGATCAGTTCCACATGGCCCGGATAGCGAAGTGTTTTTTCTTTCTGGTTCTTTATATGTGGCATGGTAAATAGTAAAGAACGCAGACCATCGGTATTGAAAGTTTCCAATGTCCCCAATTGATCAAAATGCATCCATTCCCTATCTGTCAATGCGGGCCTGGTTACGATAAAGCCATTTTCCATTAATCGTGCCGGACGTGTATATTCTTCGATTACATCAACCGGAGAAAAGGGTGCTTTATATTCAAATGGTTTCTTTCTTGTTTCCGGAAGACCGCCGACATATATTTCAAATGAATCAATGGTCATGGTCTCATTATACCGGCCAATGATGTAATTGCTCATGCCTGGCGCTACGCCGCAGTCTGTAATAGCCGTTACATTTTTTTCCTTAGCCAAAGCATCGAGGTCGAGCGCATTTTCCGGGAAAAATGAGATATCCGCAACCGACTTACCTGCACGAATAACCGCTTCCAGGGCGGCGTATCCCATAAATCCGGGGACAGCCGTAACGGCGAGGTCAAAAGGTTGCAGCAAATCAGTATAGGAACTGAAATTTTTTAAGTCGGCTACCCGGGTATTGATATTCGGATTTCTTGCTTTGAGGGCAGCGAGATTAGTTTCGCTGATATCAAAGGAAGTTACTTCGTGTTGTTTTGCCAGGTCGAGTGCCATTGCACGTCCTACCATACCTGCTCCTAATATTGCTATTTTCATTTTTTATCATTTAACCGCAGAGATGCGGAGACGCAAAGGTACGCAGAGAATTTATTTTACTTTACCCTTAAATTGTTCCATGGAAGAATAAATGCCAAACCATTTGCCAATCAGTGCATCAAACCAGCGCTGGGGAAGAATTCCTTTAAAAAATGGCATGGCATAAACGATCCAGGGCATTCTGCAGAATATCTTATTTTTTTCTATAGCATGTATTATTTGCCTGGCAGCAGATGCTGGTTTTACAATCGGCACAATATGGGATTTCACTCCTTCGAACATGCCCGTACTGATATAAAATGGAGTGACGGTAGTAACATGCAGGCCCTTTGATTTGCTTTCAAGTTCCAGCCTTAGTGTTTCACTCCATCCAATCACGGCCCATTTACTTGCCACATAAACTGCCATTTGCGGATTGGCCGCTAAGCCGGCAGCAGAAGCGATATTCACGATATGTCCTTTTTGGGCTGATATCATAGCTGGAAGAAATTCCCGGGTGATATGCATCATGGCCAGGGTATTGATCTGCATGGTCTTGTCGATGTCCATGTGGCTATGCTCTTCAAAAAATTTACCTACTACAATGCCCGCATTATTGATGAGTATGTCAACTGGTCCGTAGCTTGATAAAATGTTTTTTGCAGTATGAATAACATTGTCCGTCTCCGTTATATCAATCAGGTCACTGATTACTTCATAACCCCTGCTTTTAAAATCTGCCGTTGTTGCAGTGAGTCTCTCCGCATCCATATCCCAGATGATCAACCGCTTAGCCCCTTTTTCAAGGCAGAGCTCACCCATGAGCCGTCCAATGCCGGATGCTCCGCCAGTTATCAGTACAGATGCATTCTTAAATTGACTCATTTCTGAATTTATTTAGGCAATGTAAAAATTAGTATTGATTTTTGGTGCGATCATGGAAACTATTCTACAGCAATTCATAGATGGCATGCGCCAAACCAGCTTACTGGAATATATAGCTGTGTTTGCCGGCATAGCCAGTGTGTGGTTTTCCAAAAAGGAAAACATACTTGTTTATCCCGTAGGACTCATTAATACAGTCATATATATTTACCTGAGCATGAAAGGGCATTTACTCGGCGAGGCCAGCGTAAATTTTTATTATACTGTTATGAGTATTTATGGCTGGTTCCTGTGGACAAGGAGAAATGAGAAGCGTGAGCATAAACTGCATATCAGCTTTTCCAGCTCCAGGGATTGGATTTATCAATTATTATTCTTTGCTGTTTTTTATTTAGCGATTTACTTCGCCCTGCAATACCTTAAAACAGATTTTGCGCCAGGCGCTATTCCATGGGCAGATGCGTTTGCTTCTGCGAGTGCATATACCGGTATGTGGTTAATGACCCGTAAGAAGGTGGAAAGCTGGATATGGTGGATCATCACCAATATCGCTTCCATCCCTTTGTATTTTGTTAAAGGGTATGTTTTCACAAGCGTATATTATTTTGTATTATTGATCCTCGCTGTGTATGGACTGTTTGAATGGAGAAAGAAAGCGGCACATCCTCAAACATGAATAAGGACGTTTTAAAAATTGTGATCATTGGTCCCGAGTCAACGGGAAAGAGCACCCTCTGTGAGGAACTTGCACAGCATTATGATGCGCCCTGGTGCCCCGAATTTGCCCGTGAATATTTACTCACATACGGCACCGATTATCAATTCGAAGACCTGCTTACCATTGCAAAAGGTCAATTAGCTATGGAAGATGAGTATACCATTGTAGCAGAACAACAATGGCGAACCCTGCAAAACCCTTCAATACCAAAGCCCATATTATTTATTGATACGGACATGTATGTGATGAAGGTCTGGAGTGAATTTGTTTTTGGCAAATGCCATCAATGGATCATCGACCAGATCGTTGAAAGGAAATATGATCTCTATCTGTTGTGCCATACAGATATCCCCTGGGAGAAGGATGAACTGCGCGAGTACCCTGATCTGGAGACCAGGGAAAAGTTATTTCACATGTACAAGGATATCCTCATTAATCAATCTGTTCCCTGGGCAAATATCAGCGGAACAGATGCGGAAAGGCTTTTGAAAGCTATTGAAGCCGTTGATGCAGTATTCAGGCAAAAGGATATTTGAAACAGTTTCTCCCTGGCCTAAAGGATTCTCAAAGACATTCCTACTATTAGCAATTGAAGTATTCCTTTAAGTCCGAAATTTTCAATCTGTCTGCTCATAATTTTTTTCCGGAAAGAAGTAAGGGTGCATTTTCCATTTCTGTATTATAAGTTCCATCATAATTAGAAATAATATTTTTTCAGCTGCCAGAAAAAAAGGGAAATCGTTGTAATAAAAGTTATATTAGGTTTAAAATATATAAAATCGCAATGCAAAGAAAAATCTTATCATATATAACATTACTGCTGGTTATTTTCACATGCCAAAATGTGCTGGCTCAAAAAACAGCTAAAAATAAATATGGAGTCATCATTGCCATTGGTGATTATGCGCCGGAGACGGGCTGGAAAAAAATCAACAGCCTTAATGACGTGGGCCTGATTAAAAAAGCGCTGGAGAAACAGGGATTCCCCTCAGCTAATATACAAACGATCACCAACCAGGCGGCCACCAGAACTGGTATTTCGCAGGGTATTAAAAACCTGATCAATAGTGTTAATGCAGGTGATGTTGCGGTGATCCATATTTCCTCCCATGGTTCGCAGATCGAAGATGATAAAAATAAAGATGAATCAGACGGTTTAGATGAAGCAATTGTTCCTGTCGACGCAATGTCATCAACAGCTTCAAAGGATTATGAAAAGGACCAGGCCAAATATTTTCGGGATGATGAGTTTGGTGAATTGGTAAGTGCACTCAGGCAAAAACTCGGAAAAGATGGCGATGTTCTTGTTATTATTGATGCCTGTCATTCCGGTTCAGGAACAAGGGGCACTGCAAAAGCAAGAGGGGACCTTCAACCGCTGGTATCCAAAAATTTCGATCCTAAAAAGAATGCGGAGAAAAAGGATGAAGGGGTTTTTAGGGAAGGGAGTGCTTCCAGGGGTGATGAATCTTCGATGGCAACTTATGTAGTGATCTCTGCAGCCAGGGCTGCTGAGTTGAATTTTGAAACCTATGATGATGATTTTAATCCGGTAGGGTCTTTGTCGTATTCGATCGGCAAAGTATTTGAAAATTTAGACCAAAATAGTTCTTATCGAACCTTCTTTGCTAATGTCCAGACTATTATGAACCAAAAAGTTCCTTCCCAACAACCGGTTCTGGAAGGGAACGGTCTTGACCGACAATTGTTTGGAGGAGCTTTTGTGGCTCAAAAACCTTTTGTTGAAATAAAGGGAATTGAGGGGAATAAGATTACTGTGAAAGGCGGTACACTTTCCGGTCTTGACGTAGGAGCTAAGGTTGATATGTATAAGGCAGGTACTAAGGACCCATCCCAAAAAGATAATTTGATAACTGATGGGAAAGTGATTTCAGCAAACATGTATGAATCTACCATTCAAACAGAAAAAAGCCTTGAAGGCACGATGCCTGTGCAGGTATGGGCTTTTGTAACTGAAACGGTTTTTAAAATCGAACCTATAAAATTTGATATTATTACAGCACAAAACCTGCCGACAAAAGATTTTGCCACATCTTTCTTTACTGCAGAAGAAGTCCAAAATAAAAAATCCAATCTTAAAGATTACCCCCTGGTTGAATTTAATGCAAAACCCGAATTGGTTTTAAGAAAAGGAAGCAATGAAGATGACCTTGTAATTACTTCCAATGGTCATGTGTTCAGGTCTTTTAAAAATAAGGAAGACTATACAACTGATTTGAAAGATGCGATAAAAGGATTTGCGCAATATAAGGTGCTACTGCAGGATATTAAATCTGATAAGTTTGCAATTCAAGTGAAACTGGCACCCGTTGTCAATGAAAAAGCAGACACTGTTTCTTTTAGTACAAAGAATTTAAGGGGTGGCGTAATGGAATTTAAGCCTGGCGAAACCGTTAGGGTTTGGGTGAGGAACGATTGCGATTTCCCGGTTTATATTAACGTACTTGATCTGCTTCCTAATGGTAAGATACAACCTTACTTGCCATACAGGGACCTTTCTATTTATCCGGAAGATCTTCAAATTGCAGCACATGCTTCAAGGTTATTTGAGAACCCAATTGAGGTGACGGAACCTTATGGAACAGAAGTATTTAAAGTTTTTGTCTCCCGGGATAAGATCGATATGGAACAAATTGCAACCAGCAAGGGGTCCGGTTCAAGGGGTAATTTGAATTCACTGGAAAGCCTTTTTAAAGATACTTATTCAAAAAGTCGGGGAGAGCCCAAGGCGGTGAAAGCTGATGGCATGACGTTAAGTGTACCCTTTAATGTGGTAAAAAAATAAAACAATCAGTCTTTTTATTAAATCACCCAGGATAGAAAATGTTAAACCCCATTCATTACTGGTAAGATATGCTGATTTTAACCTGATAATAGGTATGATTGCAAGTTGTTTTTATTCCGATTTATACTACCATTCTTAAATATGGAATACTTAATTATTGTTATTATCTTTTAATAAATTCCTCTGATGCTTTTTAATGTTAGAAGCGTTTTGTTTTTTTTATTTATATCTGCATTTTGCAAAGTTTCAATTGGCCAACAACCCAAACTTGTGTTGCCTATTGGTCATACCGGCGTAGTTGCCGCTGCACAATTCAGCCCGGACTGTAAGGTTGTATTAACCAATGGAACAGATAATACGGCCAAGATCTGGGATGTCAATACCGGGAATCTGCTGGCCAACCTGAAAGGACATACTCAAACAGTTAATGATGCACAATTCAGCCCTGTAACTAAAGAAGACTTTGACGGAGGAGATAATATTGTAACATCTTCCCTGGACAGTACTGCAAAAGTCTGGAATGCCAAAAATGGCACAATCATAGCCACCTTAAAAGGACATAAGGATGAAGTTACAAAGGCTTCTTTTAGTCCTGATGGGAAGAAGATCCTGACCTGTTCGCCAGATCAAACAGCCATTATTTGGGATGCATCAACAGGGATACTAATAAATCGATTGGCCGGGCATAAAGATGAAGTTATCTCAGCTGAATTCAGTCCTTCAAATACGGAAGATCCGGAAGGAGGTAGTAAAGTTATTACCGCCTCTGCAGATAAAACCGTTAAAATCTGGAGTACCCAGACAGGAAAATTGTTGGTTGATTTGAAAGAATTCAAAGATGGTGTTTCATTTGCCTCTTTCAGCCCCAACGGTGAAAAAATTGTTACTGTATCCTGGGATCACTCCATAAAAATTTGGAATCCGCATGATGGAAAACTGATAGCAGGCTTTATCGGTCACAGCAAGGATATAAATTCCTGTGTATTCAGCCCGGACGGTAAAAAAATCCTGACATCCTCTGACGATAAAACGGCCAAAGTATGGGATGCAAATACAGGCAAAATTTTGTTGGAGTTAAAAGGGCATACTGCCGAAGTTTCAGATGCGCGATTCAGCCTGTATGGTGATATGATTGCAACTTCTTCATGGGATAAAACAGCAAAAACCTGGGACGCGGAAACAGGCC
>JAHEEX010000299.1 GCA_024640465.1 Sphingobacteriales bacterium
ACCCTCACAACCTATATAAAACCTGGGGGGGAAGGCGTTCGTGTTGATGATGGTTATGAAGAAGGAATGGCCATTCCCATTTACTATGATCCAATGATCGCCAAACTGGCAACACATGGAAAAGACAGGACGGAAGCTATTACAAAAATGAAGGAAGCAATTAAGAACTATAAGATTGAAGGACTGTCAACCACATTGCCCTTTGGTACATTTGTTTTTGAACATGATGCCTTTATATCAGGTCATTTTGATACGCATTTTGTACAGGATTATTATACACCGGAGCTGATCATTGAAAAGCAAAAATCAAACGCGGAGATTGCCGCTTTGGTGGGATTACAATACTGGATGGAAAAATCTAAAATGATCCACCCTGTTGAGAATAAATCCACCAGCTGGAAAAGAAGGTTGGCGCATTAAATGAAGAAGAATATTTTTTTAAAATATACTTGAAACATGAAATCAAAAGTTGAGGTATTAAGGGAAAAGATTGCTGAAGGAAAACTGGGTGGTGGTGCCGACAGAAACAGCAAGCAACATAAAAAGGGTAAGCTTACTGCAAGGGAAAGGGTTACACTCTTAATGGATCCCGGATCATTTGAGGAAGTTGGAGCCCTTGTTGTGCATCGTACAAAGGATTTTGGTATGGAAGAGCAACATTATTATGGCGATGGGGTGATCACTGGTTATGGAACCATAAATGGTAAGCTTGTCTATGTCTTTGCCCAGGACTTTACGGTATTCGGCGGGGCTCTTTCTGAAACACATGCTGAAAAAATTTGTAAAATTATGGACCTGGCCATGAAAACCGGTGCACCTATGATTGGGCTGAATGATTCCGGTGGTGCCCGCATACAGGAAGGGGTGAGGTCGCTGGGTGGTTATGCTGATATTTTCTATCGCAATGTCCAGTCTTCGGGGGTAATACCCCAAATATCAGCCATCATGGGCCCATGCGCTGGTGGTGCCGTTTACTCGCCGGCCATGACAGATTTTACCATCATGGTGGAAAATTCAAGCTACATGTTTGTAACCGGCCCCAATGTGGTAAAGACTGTTACCAATGAAGAAGTGAGTTCCGAAGAATTGGGTGGTGCGTCTACCCATTCCACAAAATCAGGTGTTACCCATTTCACAGCGGTTAATGATATGGATTGCATTTCGCAGGTAAAAATGATGTTGAGTTATATGCCGCAGAACTGCGAAGATGTGGTGCCCAAATTGCCTTATACATTAGGTGATGAAACAAGGGAAGTCCTGGAAACAATTGTTCCGGAAAGTACCAACCAGCCATATGATATAAGGGCTGTAATAGAAGGTACCTGCGATATTGATTCTTTCTTTGAGGTACATAAAGATTATGCTGAAAATATTGTCGTGGGCTTTGCCCGTATCGCCGGGCGCAGCATTGGTATTGTGGCTAATCAACCAATGATTCTTGCCGGTGTACTTGATATCGACAGCTCAAAGAAAGGTGCCCGTTTTACCCGTTTTTGTGATTGCTTCAATATACCCCTGCTGGTGTTTGTTGATGTTCCCGGATTCCTGCCTGGTACCGACCAGGAATGGAATGGTATAATCACCAATGGCGCTAAATTATTATATGCATTGAGTGAGGCAACTGTTCCCCGTGTTACGGTGATTACACGTAAGGCATATGGTGGTGCTTATGACGTTATGAACTCTAAACATATTGGTGCAGATATGAATTATGCCTGGCCTACAGCAGAGATTGCCGTAATGGGTGCCAAGGGTGCGAGTGAAATCATTTTTAAAAAAGAAATTTCCGAAGCCGCCGATCCGGTCAAAAAATTACTGGAAAAAGAAGCGGAGTATGCAGAAAAATTTGCTACTCCTTATTTAGCTGCAGAACGTGGTTATATTGATGAAGTAATTGAACCCCGGGAGACACGTAAAAAACTTATCAAAGCCTTTGCCATGCTGGAAAATAAAGTGGCAAAGCGGCCCAGGAAGAAGCATGGTAATATTCCATTGTAGCAGAAACCTTGCGCCTTCTACCCTTTGCGGTTAAGCAAATGGTTTAAAATGTCGGATTTTTACCACTGTACTGCTTCAATGTTACCGCATCTTTACGTTCTAAAAGCTCAAACATGAAACGTAAAGATTTTCTTTTAACCGGACTGGCCTCATTACCGGGCATTGCTCTTGCAGGATCTTTTACAGAACACAGAAAAGCAGCATCAACTTCAAAGCCCTTTATTGTTAACGAAGGAAAATCAAGATTCGGGGAAACAGTTAAATTCCTGGGTGTTCATCCCAATGATTTAAAAATTTCGTCAAAAGATACAGATGGACAATTATCTGTATTTGAGTATACTGGCCTGGGAAAGGTAGGGCCGATGTTGCATCTTCATATGTACCAGGATGAGATTTTTACAGTCATTGAAGGGGAATACAGATTTGTAGTGGGGGAGGAGACTCATTTGCTTAAGCCCGGCCAAACGATCTTCCTTCCGCGTAATATACCTCATACCTGGATCCAGCTGACTGAAAAGGGAAAACTGATTTACTTTCTGCAACCAGCCGGCAAGATGGAAGAATTTTTTTCTTACATGAATACCCTTACAGAAAGGCCTTCTCAATCGGACATGGACAGGATACATAAAGAACATGGAATGAAAGTTGTTGGGCCACCACTCACGCTTTAAAATTATTTCTTTATCTTAATTTCCTAAAAGGGTCATTATTGTTATTAAAGGATTTCATACCATCTCCGGCAATTTCAGCATTTGTACAGTTGTTTCGGATCATTCACCTGGTGTTTGATAAAGGACAACCTGTGCCTTTCAAAGCTTATCCTCCCAGGCCGGAACATTGCCTGGCATTTTATCCTTTGGATACAGAAAAAGTACAATATGCAGGAAATGGAAAAATTATCGAACACCTGCCGGTTGTTTTATATGGTCAACAAACGGAAGTGACTAACCGATTTATCGGCCATGAGTTCCTTGTTTTACAGATCATATTTTATCCGGGTTCTTTATACAGGCTAACGGGTATACCGGCCAGGGAAATGACAAATGAGTATTTGGATGCTGAAAATATTTTTTCTTCTGAATTAAGAAATGTGAATGAACAGCTTTATCATGCAAAAGGTTACGAGCCTATGATTGCCATTGCAGAAAATTATGTCATGCACTTAATCAGGAGACAGAAGAAGGCGCATCACCTGATTGATGACGCATGTAAACTGATCCTCAAACGAAACGGAAATATTTCACTGGATTTTCTCGCTAAAGAATCCTGCCTTAGTCCACGTCAGCTGGAGAGAAAATTTGTTGACAGAACCGGTGTGAATCCAAAACTTTATACCAGGGTTACGCGCTTTGATAAAGCCTTCAGGCTTAAGAATTCAAAGCCTATGTTCGATTGGCTTCGGATAGCCTTAGAGTGCGGGTATCATGATTACCAGCACCTGGTAAAAGACTATAAAGATTTCACAGGGCTTTCTCCAACGGCATTTCACCAGGTT
>JAHEEX010000133.1 GCA_024640465.1 Sphingobacteriales bacterium
GCCTGGAGCAATGGAGAATAAAGGATCAGCCACATATATGGTATTGAACGATATTCTTTTTTCAGAAAATGGTTCAAACCAGCCCACGCCATAGTTATTAAAAGCATCCAGAAATAAATGAGTGAGTATTTCAAAGACAAAAAATCCAATCCATCTTTCCATGGAGATATTATGTGGCCGGTGCCATTTTTCCGCTATCAAGGCGAGAAAAAAACTGGCGATGCCCGCAAATAAAAAAGAATGCGTGAATCCCCGGTGAGCTACCAATTCATGTGCGGTGTCCATCCATAAGCCCGCAATAAAATCAATATCGGGAATACTTTGTGCAAGCGCACCCCAGAGCATGGCTTTTCTGCCAATTTTTTTTCCAAGGGCAATTTCGCCGATACATGCACCTACTACAATGTGCGTCAGTGAATCCATATTCATATCAATTTAGCGAATCTCTGCAAATTCAAAATAGAATTACCATAAATGCATGGAAGGGATGAGAGAAAGAAGTAATTATATTTGTGCCATGGAAAGTCTCTGGATCATGATGGGGGTAATACTTATGGTAATAGGTATTTTAGGTAGTTTTTTGCCTTTATTACCCGGACCTCCCCTTTGCTATCTGGCATTATTGCTGCAGCAGTTTCGGGCAGACAAACCATTCTCTTTAAAGTTCATGTTGATATGGGGGGCAATAGTTGGCGTGGTAATACTCCTCGATTATCTTGTTCCGATATATGGCACCAAAAAATTTGGTGGAAGTAAATATGGGATCTGGGGATGCGCACTGGGATTTATTGCAGCTTTCTGGATGGGTCCCTGGGGTATTATTTTCGGGCCATTTATAGGTGCTTTTATTGGCGAATATATTGCCAACAAAGATTCAACCCAGGCCACCAAAGCCGCAATTGGATCTTTTACCGGTTTTTTATTTGGAACCCTAATCAAATTAGTTACAAGCCTGGTGATGGGGTACTATCTTTTAATAAGCCTGTAACGCCAAAATCAGACATCAAATTCTTATTTAAAAGGGGGAATTAATTCTTTTTAAAAGCCAATATTGGATACCGGATCATTAAAACCTTTATCCCACAAAAGTGTGCAGAGAAAGAATTGAGGGCCGCCGAGGACAACTTTTATTGCGCCGTGTTTCTCTATTTCCTCTGTGGCTCTCTGCGGGCTTTTATTTTAAACTTCTTTCCAGTCAACTCTCAAGTTTATTTTGCCATATCTGAATGAAGAATCTTTAGCAGTAAATTATGTCTTGAAAGAAGCAATTTATAGCCTGAGTGTTTAAACTAATTGAATTTAAACACAGGGGTATTTTGAATGAAATTTTCCCAAAATCTTTCATTTCCTTTGCGAACCAAAGGGAAAACTTTTTGTTAATATTTAAAAACCTCATGGGAGTACTTCGCCAAATGTCAGAATATCTATTTATCCGGAAAAAAGATCCGAATGCGCCAAATACTCAGTTTGTAAGGTATATGCATGGAATTAACAGGATTTCCCTGATCATGTTTTTAGTGGGATTAACCATTCTCTGTTTCAAGCTTTTTTCAAGAAGATCTTAATAACTACATTCCATTTTAGTGTAGAAAATCAGTATGTAAAAGACGGATTGACTGATTGGAAAGTTTTAAGCAATTTTTACCGTGCTCGTAAAAACAAAAATGCTGTTTGCAGCTTTGGCAGATGCATGTCCCCCTTTACTTAGGATTTGCCAAAGTTCCTTATAATCCTTTGCCAATTCTTCCCTTCTATTTGGATCGTACAACAGTGATTCCAATTCTTTCTTCAGGTTTTCCGGTGTAAGTTCATCCTGGATTAATTCTCTTACTACCGGTTTATCCATGATCAGGTTGACCAGGGAAATGTATTTCACTTTGATCACCCTTTTGGCAATTGCGTAGGAGATGGGGCTTCCCTTATAGCAAACAACTTCAGGTATGCCAAACAGTGCGGTTTCCAGTGTTGCCGTACCGGAGGTTACCAATGCTGCGTCAGACTCCATCAGCAGGTCATATGTTTTGCCTTTTACTATGTCAACATTTGGATATGGATTTGTGAATTGACTTATGAAGTTATCTGACAGTGAAGGCGCCTGTGCTACAACAAACCTCGCATCCGGAAAGTATTTACAAACCTCCAGCATGATCGGCAGTTTTATGCTAATCTCCTGTTTCCTTGATCCGGGCAGTAAAGCGATGGTCGGTTGTCGCTCCTTCTCCCTCATTATTTTCGGGGATTCGGCGGGCAGGCGGTTTACTGTTGACAGTTGACTGTTGACAGTTGACCCGCCTTCGCCATGATTAATATCCGGGCCTTGGCGTACAGGTAGTTGACCGGGAACGGCCTCGCCTGTATGCAAATTATCCTGTCTTTCGGCTGTTAATTTTCGATTTTCGATTTTCGATTTTCGACTTTCCTCTATCACTTCCACCAGTGGGTGCCCCACATATTCAACATCATAGTTCCATTTTTTATAAAAGTCTTTTTCGAAAGGGAGTATTACAAGCATCTTATCGATAACTTTCTTCAGTGTTTTTACCCGTCCTTCTTTCCAGGCCCAGACCTGGGGTGAGATATAATAGACGGTTTTGTAGCCATTTTTTTTAGCGAATTCTGCGATAGGGATATTAAAGCCTGGATAATCAATAAATATGACCACATCCGGGTTGAAATCAATTAAATCACGCTTGCAAAACTTCATATTGCCCAGTATGGTAGGGAGGTTTTTGACCACTTCAATAAAACCCATAAAAGCCAGGTCGCGGTAATGTTTGACCAGCTTTCCTCCGGCTGCTTCCATCATATCCCCTCCCCAGCAACGGATATCCGCTGTGGCGTCCAGTTTCTTTAATTCTTTAATGAGGTTGCTGCCGTGAAGGTCTCCGGAAGCCTCACCGGCGATAATATAATATTTCATGAAGCAAAAGGTTCCGGTGCAAATTACGACAATTGAATAGAGGAATAGCATGTAACACAATCAGTTCCTAAAAACGCGGTTTCTGTTATGAGCATAATTGATAAATCTGTTTTAAATCTTTTGGCGTAACTTAACACTGATGCAAAGCAGGGTAAACATATTTTAGGCAGAACTTACCTGTTATGAAAAGTAATAATCCTTCTTAAAGCCTAAAGTGTCTGGTCAATACTAAAGCTGAAAATGGGTCATTCCATATTAGATAAATAAGCAAAATAGAATTATGAAACATTTCAGTTTTGTAATTTTCCTGTCGGGTCATCCATTATACCTATAGTTATGAAAATGTTTTTCTTTTCTGTTTTCCTTTTTATTTCCGCAAGCACAGTTTACCTGTTTCAAGATGCACAACCTTTTCTTCGGAAGGCGCCATCTGTAAAATTAAATGCGCCAGGGGAGAATGGAGGATTATTTGAATCCGACGAACTGATAAATATAACCCTGCAAGGGAATATAAACGAATTATTGAATGATCGTTCAGATAATATGAGCCTGCATCCTGTTGTATTATCCTATACCCAGGCTGATAAAAGTACACTCAGTTTGCGTGTTAACATGAAGACAAGGGGACATTTCAGGCGATTGAGTGAAAATTGTTCTTATCCCCCATTATCCATACAGTTTATTCAAAATGATACGCTGGCTTCCTCTATTTTCCGGGAACAGGAAAAAACAAAACTCGTTATGCCCTGCAATGGTGATGAATATGTAATCCGTGAATGGCTGGTGTATAAATTATATAACCTCGTTACGCCTAAAAGTTTCAGGGCCAGGTTGGTTAAAATACAGTTGGATGATCTTAAAAATAAAAAGGAAAGCTCCCCATTTTATGGGATCCTGATTGAAGAGGAAAATCAAATGGCCCGCAGGAACAGGCTTTCGGCTTTGGAGGTAAAGATCATGCCTGAGCAGACAGAACCGGAAACGTTTTTAAACATGGCAGTGTTCCAGTATTTAATTGGCAATACAGATTGGTCTGTTCAATATTTACAAAACATAAAACTGATAGCCTTAGACTCCCAGGGGCTGAAGTATACTGTTCCATACGACTTTGATCATGCCGGAATGGTAAGTGCACCCTATGCTAAACCGGCGCCGGAATTAAATATGCTTTCTGTAAATGAAAGAGTATACAGGGGTTACTGTATAAAAGATTTTAAGAAATTTGACAGTGTGATAACACATTACAAATCTATGAAACAAGCAATCTATGATTTGTATAGGAACTGCCCATTTATAAATGAGAAGTACAAAAAAAGAGTTTTTAATTACCTGGATGATTTTTATAAAACACTTGACAATAAAAAATTATGTCAGAAAGAATTTACTTATCCCTGTAATAAAAACGGTACAGGTAATGTGGTGATTAAAGGATTGAAGGATCAATAGACTGAAATAAAAACGGTTTAATTCTGGAAAGTATAGTTATAGCTTATTGCAAACATTAAATTATTTTACAGATGAGGTTGGGTTTTATGAAATCAAAGTATCTTCATAGGAATGACATTATGTTTGTAACCGGGTTGGTATGAAAAATATCTGTTTCACCTTTTTTTTGTCTGTTTTGATGAATGGCCACATTTTGGGGCAGGGAAGCAGAGTGGATAGTTTGCTGCATCAAATTGAATCCTCCCCGGAAGATACAAGCCGTGTTTTATTGCTTTTGGAAGCCGGGCAATCTTATTATTTTTCCAAACCCGATTCCTGTTTAACGCTTGCTTTGCAAGGCCTTGAACTTGCCAGAAAAATCGAGTATACTCCCGGTGAAGTACATGCTTTAGAAATGGCAGGCGAAGCATACCGGTTTCTGGGAGATTATCCAAAGTCCCTTGAAATGCAGTTTGGCGCATTGCAGATATATGGAGAAAAAAAAGACCAGGAAGGTGCTGCCATAGCAAAGGGGTTTATTGGATTTACTTACCTGGAAATGGGAGAATACCGCCAGTCACTACAGTATCTTTTATCTGCCAAACCTATTCTGGAAAAAGCAAATAATACGGTTTCCGCGAGCTTTGTAAGCTCGCATATAGGTTCCTGTTATACAATGCTCAGTGTACCTGATTCGGCAAAATATTATAACCAGGAGGCGCTTCGATTAATGGAGTTTAAAGCATATCCTCCATTGCGGACACTCGTTTACAGCCGGTTAGGAGACATGTATGAAAAGTCAGGACTTTTTTCAGAAGCGCTAAGCTGGTACCATAAATCACTGTATTACTCAAATCTTTCCGGTATAAAAGTCAATATCAGCAGAAGCCAGAAATTACTCGCAAATCTATTTTTCAAACAAGGCCAAACCGATTCTGCCATTTATTATGCAAGGCTGGCTTATGCTAACAGCATGTTCGATTTACAAAAACCCCACATACTGGATGCAAGTTTATTATTGTCGGAAATATTTAAGCGGAAAGGCCAGATTGACAGCGCATATTATTACCAGGGTGTTGCCATATCAATGAAGGACAGTATTTATGGTGTTACCCAATTCAGGAAACTCCAGTTGCTGATGCTGGAAGAACAACAGCGTCAACAGTTAATTGTGCAGGAGCAAACTGCCTTTCGTAATAAGATTAAAATTGCTGCATTAGTTCTTCTTCTTGGGTTTTTAGGCATCCTGGCAGCTTTTCAGCGAAGAAACAACCTGCACAAACAAAAAATTAACCAGGAGCTGGAAATTCAGAAAGAAAACCTGGAGAAAACATTAAGTGATTTGAGGTCAACGCAAGCGCAGCTTATTCAGTCGGAAAAAATGGCCTCATTGGGTGAACTCACTGCAGGTATTGCGCATGAAATTCAAAACCCTTTAAATTTTGTAAATAATTTTGCTGAAATAAACAATGAACTGATTGAAGACCTGAAGGAAGCATCAAATCAACATGATGAACGGGAAATTATCAGGCTTGCTGATCAACTTCAGGAAAATGAAGCCAAGATTAAACTCCATGGGAAACGAGCTGATAGTATCGTAAAGTCTATGCTGCAACATTCAAGGGCGGGCTCAGGTATGAAAGAGCTGACAGATATTAATAAGCTGGTGGATGAATATGTGCGGCTCTCTTTTCATGGCATGCGGGCTAAAGACAAATCCTTTAATGCAGAAATTGAATTAGAACTGGAACCTTCTCTTGGAAAGATAAATATTCTGCCACAGGATTTCGGACGGGTATTATTGAATTTACTCAATAATGCATTCTATTCCGTCAATGAAAAAAGGAAAATATCCAATGAATCATTTCGGCCCAAAGTAAGTATCCGTACCAGAAAATCGGGACCCTGGAAGGGGGTGCCTGATTCCATGCAGGTTATCATTGCCGATAATGGAAATGGTATACCGGTATCGTTTAAAGAAAAGATATTTCAGCCTTTTTTTACAACAAAGCCTACGGGTGTTGGTACAGGACTGGGACTGAGCCTGAGTTATGATATCATTACCAATGGCCATGACGGCTCAGTAACAGTTGAATCAAAAGAAGGAGAGGGGGCTGAGTTTATTATTCAAATCCCGGGTGGTTTAAAATAATTGTGATTTGATGTGTCATTATTATTCAACATAGCTCTTTTAATTAGTATATAATTGATATCCTGTATGTGCAGGTGAAAAGGATCTCATGGGAGATTTCGATGAGATCCCTCCTTCGTCGGGACTGAGAGAGTAATAAAAATTGCCCCCAATGAAATTGCGTTTTGTATGCCATTACTTTTAAAAATCAAAGTGTTTGTATCCTGCTCAGTAAATTCTCCTTATATGTTTTACTAACCGGAATTGCCTTTTTATTGATCTCTACATAATCCTCTCCGACCACATCCAATTTTAAAATATTTACCATAAAAGACCGGTGAACCCTTACAAAATCGCCGGCAAGTAATTTTCCTTCTATCGTTTTGAGCGGACTTACGACCATATAATTATTATCCTCCGTAATAATATTGCAATAGTTTCTTTCGGCTTCCAGATAAAGTATACTGGATAATAAAATTTTAATCAGTCGGCCATTATAACGTACAAAGATCCTGTCGCCAAGGATTTCCGGACCGGCTTCTGCCTGGTGAGATATAACTGGCTGGTTCTGATATCGCTGAACAGCCAGGGCAATGGTTCTTTCCAGGTCCAGTTTATTAAACGGCTTGGAGATAAAGGCGTATGGATTGGTGTCTTTGGCTTTATTAAATGTCTGTTCATCAGAATTTGCAGTAATATAAATGATCGGGACTTGTACTTCCTGTTGAATTTTCCTGACAGTTTCAATTCCATTAAGCGCACCTTTTAATTGTATATCCATCAGGATAATATCCGGTGTATTTACTCTGGCATGAATCACTGCTTCTTCTCCTCTTGATTCAATGCCAGTAACTTCGTATCCAAGCTGGGTAAGCTGCATGGAAAGATTGGCTGCGATGATCATATCATCTTCCACAATTAGTATTCTTTTTGCTGTTGTCATTCTCAGGCTGCTTTTGGTAGTTGAAATTCAAATAAGATATTTGTGCCGCCGCTTATTTTTTGGGTCATCGTCCCATCCAGTTGCATGGTAAGTAATTCAACCAGTTTTGTACCAAACCCACTCTCGTGCAAAGAATATGATGTTGATTTTCCTATCCCGTTGTCACTTACCTGGAGGTGAAGTTTTTGCTGGTCGCGAAAAAGGCGGATGCTGATACGACCGTTTCTATTGTCCGGGAATGCATACTTCATGGCATTTGTAAGCAATTCATTTACGATAAGCCCGATGGGTACTGCAATGTCCACATCTATTTCCAGTTTATCCATATCATAATCAATGGAAATATTTTCCCTGGCATTAAAAACGTCCAGTGTATAGTTTCCAAGATTCATAAAATAACCTTTCATTTCAATGGTAGCCAGGTTATCGCCCTGGTAAAGTTTCTGATGGATCATGCTCATACTTTGTACCCTGTTTTGGTTTTCCTGCATCAGGTCTTGTACTTCTTTTGAGTTCGATTGCCCTGATTGGAGAGAAAGTAAACTGGATACTACTTCGAGGTTATTTTTTACACGGTGATGAATTTCTTTCAGTAGAAATTCCTTTTCTTTATTTTGTTTGGCGAGTAAAACATTTGTGCGTTTATTACGAAGATAAGTGCGGTAAAGAAAAAGCAGAAAAAGCAAGAGCAGGCTTCCCAGGATGATGCCTAAGATCTGTATATTCTTTTGCTGTTTTAATTTTGTTTGTTGAAATGCAATGGTATTTTCTTTTTTCGCCAGTTCGAACTCGGTTTCGATTTTTGCAATGCGCTGATCGGCATCAATGGTAAACAGTTCATCTTCCAGTTTATCATGTTGTTGAAAAGCACTATAGGCTTTATCGTATAGATTTTGACCTGCATAGGCTTTACTCAGCTCTTCGTAGGCTTTATGCAGGAAATATTTATCGCCAAAATCAGCACTTGCTATAGAGATACATTTTTGAAGATCATCAACAGCCGCGGTATATTTTTTCTGTTTGTTATGCATCTTTCCCAAAGACAGCCAGGACCTCATTTGCATAAAATTATTTTCCAACAGCTCCGCATATTTAACGGCATTCAACCCTGATTCTTCAGCCCTGTTATAGTTGCCCTGGTAAGTGTATAGGTCGGCAATGGAGATATATACATCACTTAAATTGTTATAGAAACCATATTGTTCCCCCATTTTTATGGAACGATTGAAATAATCCAATGCCTGGGGATATTTTTTTAAGTCAAGGTAATTATTGCCAACAATGTATAAAGTGAAGTCATAGTCCAAATCATTCATCCCGATCGATTCAAAAAGGGCAATGGATTTTAACCCGTATTCCAGTCCTTTGTCAAATTTTGATTGCTTCCATAAAAGATTACTGAGGTCGCTGTATGCCATGGCCTGTGCTTTGGGCTGATGTAATTTTTCGCCCAACCGGAGTGTTTTTACAGCATAGTCTGATGCTTCCCCAAGCATACCCCTTCTTTCATACACATATCCCAGGTTTGTATATAAAAGCCATAGATCGGTTTCCGGAACCTTTTTAATGGCATCCTGTAGTATTTTTTCGGCCTGGTCCAGCTTTTCCATTCGCAGGAGTACAGCTCCTTGTGAAATCTGCAGCCTTCCTTTCCATAAGGTATCTTTTAAAGCAGCTGCAAGCGATAACCCTTGTTCAATGAACCCCAGGGCTTTAGAGAGGTTACGTGTGTGGTAATAATAGCCAAGGTCGTTTAATAACCGCAGTTTTAGTGTATCCGAACCAGCTAATGGAATTGATTTTTCCAACTGATCAAGATAGTCCGGTCCGAATTCATCCGTTTCTACAAAAACCTGCAGGTAGGGTTTGGGCCGCTTGAAATCCAGCAATTGGCTTTTAGAAACAAAAGGGATTAATAGGAATATACATACAACAATTCGCATCGGGCTTAAATATATTAAAATAAGGAGAGCAGGCAATCAGAATTATGCATTTTAATGGTACTGGAAAAATAAATAGCATATTCATGACAAATGACGCAGGTATTCGTCAGGAGTCTGATTTCCCTTAAAAAAACCTAACTTCAAAAAGTATCAAACTAAAGAATGCTATGAGATACTGTTTAACAATTTTTGTTTTAATACTGCAATTGAATGCTTTCCCCCAAAAGCCAAGGGCCAGGGATATTGGGATACCGTTTGACGGAACCCCGGGAAAGTTCAACGCTATAACCGATGTTGGCGGTGTGGAAGTAGGATATAGTACCATCATTTCAGGATCTGGAAAAAACGTGTTGGGCAAGGGGCCTGTTCGTACCGGCGTTACAGCCATCCTGCCCAGGGGCCGTAATAATAACCCGGTA
>JAHEEX010000300.1 GCA_024640465.1 Sphingobacteriales bacterium
TTGATGCCGCTCCAGAAGTAGTATCCCATAATATAGAAACGGTGGAAAGGCTCACCCGCCAGGTGCGTATCCAGGCGAAGTACTGGCGCAGTATGGAAGTATTGCGGGTACTTAAAAACGGAGGTATGCGCACAAAATCCGGTATCATGCTGGGCCTGGGTGAAACAAAGGAAGAAGTGATTCAAACACTCCGTGACCTTAGTAATAGTGGTGTGGATGTGGTTACCATCGGGCAATACCTTCAACCAAGCCGAAAGCATCTGGCTGTTAACCGGTTTGTTCACCCGGATGAATTTGCCGAATACCGCGAAATCGGTTATGGGTTGGGGTTAGATTATGTGGAAAGCGGGCCCCTGGTTCGTTCTTCCTATCATAGTGAAAAGCATGTTTTTGAAGGGATCGGCAGAGCTGCCTGGGAGGCATCGAAGGAACAGGTTAATCTGTAAACAAAAAATCAGTTACTTATAGTCATTAATATGTTGATTGAAATTTGTTATGTCCATAAAAAGTAAAAATATTTATGTTAAGGCCCTTTGTGGCCTTTTCTTTTTGCCTTTTGCTGTTAGTGCCCAGTTATCCTGGATCAATATGGACGCCCAATTTCCGGGCTTACCCGCATCTGTTCATGTTTTTTACTCTGAAGCATCATTAAATGGACGCCCCAATAAAGCCTGGTACCTGGAGGCCGATTTAAAGGATCGAAAATTATTATTTGAAGCCGATACGGTATATAAAAGAAGGGTTACACCCGCTGCTTTTTTTGAACGGAATGATCATCCCATAGCTGTTGTTAATGGTACTTTTTTCTCTTTCACGGAAAACCGAAACCTGAACCTGGTTATACAAAAAGGCAGGTTGCTGGCATATAATGTACAATCATTACCGGGCAGGGGCAAAGACACATTCCTGTACCATAAAATGACCAGGTCTGCCATAGGTATTTCAAAGAAAAGGCAAGCCGATGTTGCCTGGTTGTATACCGATACAGCAATTACTTTTCCGGTGGCTTTTGAAAATGATCCGATTTCAATAAAGGATTCTGTTGCAGCATTTCATATTGAAAAATATAGTTCTGCAAAAGGCGCATCAAAAGCAGGTATCCGTAAACGTTGGAAGATGCAAACTGCAATAGGCGGCGGTCCTGTCCTGGTGCAAAATGGTACAATGAGGATCACCAATGACCAGGAGCGAATGTTTACGGGCAAAGCCCAAAACGATCTTCATCCGCGTACCGCTATGGGTTACACCTCAAATGGTAAACTCATTATCCTTGTTGTGGAAGGAAGAAATGCCGGCAAGGCCGAGGGGGCCAGTTTGCCCGAACTGGCCAATATATTTTTATCCCTGGGTGCGGTAGAAGCGTTAAACCTCGATGGTGGTGGCAGCAGTTGCCTGCTGGTTCAGGGAAAAGAAACCATAAAGCCATCTGATAAAGAAGGACAGCGGGCAGTACCCGCTGTCTTTATGATCAAAAACAAACATTAATTCTTTGCGAAACCTTGCGTCATAAAATCTTCGCGGTTAAGCCTGTTTCATTTCCCATACCAGTGCACTTGCCCCCAGTATCGCCGCATCCGCTTCTTTTAATTCACTGAATATCAGTTTAACCTTATTGCGGAAAATAGGCAGTAAATGTTTTTCCATTGTTTCCCGCACAGGAACCATGAGCAGGTCGCCGGCTTTTGCCATGCCACCAAAGAAGATAATGGCTTCCGGGCTGCTGAACATGACAAAATTAGCCAGTGCAAGGCCCAGTATTTTTCCCGTAAAATCATACACTTCAAGTGCCAGTTTATCGCCTTCCATAGCACACTCATAAACAACCCGCGCATCAATTTCTTCCCTTGCATAATTACGCATAAGGGATTCTTCATATGGTTGCCTGTCGAGGAATTCCAGTGCGGTCCTTGCAACACCTGTTGCAGAAGCATAAGCTTCCAGAGAACCATGTTCTCCCGTACCGGGATGGAGCCTGCCGCCGGGGATAGTAATTGTATGGCCAAGTTCACCTGCAAACCCATCATGTCCGTAAATGAGCTCTCCATTGGCAACAATGCCGCTGCCAACACCGGTACCCAGGGTGATCATGATAAAGTCTTTCATTCCTATGGCCGCACCGTATGTCATTTCCCCAACTGCCGCAGCATTGGCGTCATTAGTGAGCTTGGCACTTACCCCAAACTTTTTCCCGATCAAATCTGCCAGGGGAATGATGCCCTTCCATTTTAGATTCGGTGCATATTCAATGGTGCCCTTATAGATATTGCCATTTGGAGCGCCAATGCCAATGCCCCTGATCACTTCTATCCCGCCGGAATCATTGATAGCAGGTATGATGGCCTCATAGAGGTCATCAATAAATTCTTCAATTCGTTCGTGCTTATGCGTTAGTATAGCGCCATGATAGGAAATATCGCCGCGGTGATTTACCAGTCCGAACTTGGTATTGGTTCCACCAATATCAATGCCAATGGCAAACTGTTGAGAAATTGGAATAGAAACAGACATATGAAATTTTTAATGCCCCCCTTCAATTTGTTTGTCAAAATCAAGTCCTTGTTTCTGCAATACGCTTCTCAGTTTAAGCGCCAGGAAAGCGAGAATCACAAAACAAAGTGCAGCTACGAGGTAAGATTTGTGTAATCCCAGAGTACTGTCGCCTACCACGCCCTGGAGCGGGGGAATGATGGCACCTCCAAGGATCATCATGATCAATAATGCAGAGCCTTCTGAAGTATACTTTCCCAATCCGCCTACGCCTAAAGAAAAGATACAGGGCCACATAATAGAGCAGCAAAGTCCACCTGAAATAATGGCAAAAACCGAAATAATGCCACTGGTAAAGGAACCAATGATCATGGCAATGGCCGCCAGCAGGGAAAGTACGAGCAGGGTTTTAACCGGCTTTTCCTGTCCAAAGAAAAAGGCTGCAATAGCTATGGCGATACAAATACCATAAGGGAGCAGGTTGCCAACATGATTTCCGTATAGATAATTTACACCCAGTACCACGCCAAAAGCTATAAAAGGTACAATCACCGTGGCAATTTTCTTGGCCTGTCCTTTGAGGTTGAAAACGCTGATGGCACCTGTCCAACGGCCGATCATCAGGCTTCCCCAATACAATGAAATATATTGCGAAATCTGGCTTTCATCCAAACCAGCTTCATTAAAGTAACCGGGTTGTTTCAACAGTGCACCAAAATTATTGTCTATCGTTACTTCAACACCTACGTAAACAAAAATGCCCAGCATACCGTAAATCAGTTGCGGATATTTCATGGCACCCCAGCCCTCTATAGATTTTTCTGCCTGGGCATTACTGTAAAAAAGTACGCCAACAACTGATGCTACCGTTGCAAGCAAGAGATATAATTTGGGGATTTCAGTAAGCATACCTGTAACGATAATGGCAATAATCAGCCCTGTCATAACCAGCAGGGATCCGCTTGCCTTATTTGTTTTTTCAAATGGCTCGGTATTTTTTCCATC
>JAHEEX010000023.1 GCA_024640465.1 Sphingobacteriales bacterium
CTATCACGGCCTCACGGGTACGCATACCCCTGCTTCTGAGTTCATCGGCAAATTCAATTACCAGGATACCATTCTTCACTACAATACCGGCTAATCCAATGATACCGATACCGGTCATTACCACTGCAGCAGTACTGCGTGTAATGGCATACCCAAGTAAAACACCAATCAGACTGAATACGATTTCAGACATTACGATTACGGTCTTGCTGAGTGAGTTAAACTGAAGTACAAGTATCAGGAGGATGAGTCCGAGTGCAATAAATAATGCGGTTTGCAGAAAGGCCATGGTTTCTGCCATTTGCTCACCTTCACCAGTTTGTGCAATACTTACATCCTGCGGTTTTTGTTTAAAATCATCAATCGCCGATTTAATTTCTTTATTTACTGCTGCCGGGGTGTATCCCTGCGACAGAAGCACGTTAGAAAATATCGTGATTACCCTTTTCTGGTCTTTCCTCTTAATACTTCCATACGTACTGCTCAGGTCAACTTTTACTACGGAACTGATAGGTACCTGTTTTATTTGACCAGTGGTGAAGTCGCGATAGGTGATACGCATGTTCAACAGGTTCGATAAACTTTTTCGCTGGTTCTCTGTGTTACGCAATTGAATTTTATATTCATCCTCTCCGATCTTGAGTTTGGAGATCTCTTTTCCAAACAATGCGGTCCTGATCTCCATACCTATCTGACCCGTGGATATTCCCTGGGTGAGTGCACGTTCACGATCCACCTTAATGCTAATTTCCGGATTGGTAAGGTCGATGTCCAGTTTTAATTCTTCCACACCTGGAATATTCTTTTTGTCCAGGTAATTTTTTAATGCAACGGCGGTGGATGTCAGTGTTTCGAAATTGTCGCCAGAAACTTCAATATTAATGGGCGATTGTGTGGGCGGCCCGTTACTTTCCTGGGCAACTGAAACTTCTGCTCCCGGAATACCTTTTATGATCGCCCTGATTGAATCCAGGTATGGTGCTGTTGCTTTGCCATCCCTTTTTTCAAATGGTACAAATGAGACCTGAATACGGCCCAGTTCCGGACGAGTACTGCGGTCGTTACTGTTAGGGTCACTGGCGCCTACAGCTACATTGGCAATAACACTTTCAACCAATGGGTTCTGTTTCCCATCGTTCATTTCCAGGACCTTGTAGACTTTATTTTCCAGTTGCTGAATAACTGAATCGGTATATTTTACATCTGTACCAGAAGGTAATTTCATGTAAACGAAAATATTATTTGGATCACCCCGTGGGAACAATACTACAGGAACATTTCGCATGCCAAAAAACATGAATGAAAAAACAAGCAGGCCAAATGTAGCCGCCAGTAACCAGGCGGGCCTCCAGCCCTTGAGTGCCCAACGGAGTAATTTTTCATAACTGTTCATCATGGCCGGCAAAACAGTGTTTTGAAAGCCAAGGATCATATCATGCAGGATGAACTTGTTGAAAATCGACAATGCAGCAAAGAACAACAGCATATTTCCAAAGAAACGGTATCCTGCGAGGTCCTGGGAATAGCCCAGTAAGTCAAGCGCTACCCCTAATATTACGGTTACCCATAACAGTGGCTTTTTAAAAATGGCTGATTTGGGTTCTTTATGATCTTCCGTATGGCTCATGAAGTCCACTGCAAAAACAGGGTTCATAATGTATGCCACTATGAGCGATGCCGTAAGTGTGAAGATGAGCATGGTTGGCAGGTAGATCATGAATTTTCCAATGATACCCGGCCAGAATAAGAGGGGCACAAAGGGGGCCAATGTTGTGAGTGTACCTGCCAATACCGGTACAAATACTTCACCCGCTGCAAATTTTGCAGCATCTTCTGTACTGATAACACCTTTGCCCTGCGAAAATATCCTGTGCGTGTTTTCAATAACAACAATGGCATCATCCACCACTATGCCTAATCCAAAGAGCAGCGCAAACAAGACGATGAAATTCAATGTTACACTGGATCCAACAAATACTTCCGCGCTGGGGAGGAAGATAAATGCCAGGAACATACTCAATGGAACCGAAAGTGCCACGAAGAAAGCATTGGTGACTCCCATAAAGAACATCAGCACCAACATTACCAGTATGAAACCAATGACAATGGAATTGACCAGCTCATTAAAAGCCGCACCTGCTTTGATACTCAGGTCGCCTGTAATGGTAATGTTAAGATCTTTTGGAAATTCATCTTTCTTAAGTTCTGCAACAACCTCATTGATTTTTTTGGAAGCTTCGATCAGGTTTTCGCCCGTTCTTTTAATGATGCTGAGGGTAACGACTTTCTTTCCCAGCAAGCGGGCATAACTTTCTTTTTCCCTTACCGTGTCTTTAATTTCTGCTATTTCCCTGAGATAAATGGGGGCACCGCTGATGTTCTTTACAATTACCTGGTTGAGGTCCAGCGCAGAATTAAACTGACCGTTTACCCGAAGGGTTCTTTTCTGCTCACCAACTTCAAGAAGACCGCCGGAGATATCAGCATTTTCCCTTTGGATGGCCTGTTCGATATCTGAGTATCCAACTTTTGCAACCTCCATTTTATATTTATCTACATTCACCTGTATCTCTCTTACTGGTGCACCTACGAGGTCGATCCGATTGATCTCCGGTAATTCTTCAATTTTATCTTTCAGGGTTTCAGCAAATTCACCCAGTTTAACCGCATCATAATCACCACTCACGTTAACAGCCATAATGGGTAATTCCGATAAACTGATTTCCTGGACGGTAGGTTCCTGCGTTAAATCATTTGGCAGATCCTTCCGGGCTTTATCAACGGCATCCCTGATCTTTTGCAGGGCCACATCAGTTTTAACCGATGTGCTGAATTCAACAATGATTGCGGAGAAATCCTGCAATGAGTTACTGGTGATCTTATTGATCTTAACACCGGTAATCCCTTTCAGTTCCTTTTCAATGGGCCTGGTGACCAGGTTCTCCATATCCTTGGGCGAATTACCCACATAAACAGTTTGTACATAGATTGTAGGAATTACCACATCCGGGAATTGTTCTTTGGGCAGGGTCACAAAAAGATTGATACCCCATACCGTTACAATAAGTGTAATGAGGTAGACTGCCGTTTTATTATTGATGGCCCAGTTAGTGGCAAAAAATGTTTTGGCTTTTTTGATCAGATGATGATCCCTGCCTGTATTTTGCTGAGTAGACATTTGTACTTATTTGATATTCTGCGTATGCTTACAATCTTATATTTATTTCATTTCTGTGGCAATCACCTGGCCTTCATAAAGGCCCTGAAAACCTTTGGTGATGAGTTGTTCGCCAACAACAAGCCCGGTTTTTATTTCGATCTCTGCGTCATAAAACTCACCAATATTTACCGGTTTCTTACGGGCAACTTTTTTCCCGTTTTCTTCTTTCAATACAAATACGTATTTGCCTTTATCATCGGTCTGGATCGTTTCAACAGGTACTACTAATGCATTTTTAGACTGATGGTCAAGGATCCGTACAAGTGCCAGCTGATTTGGTTTGAGCAGCGGGCTGGCAGGGAGTTTACTCTCTGCAATAAAACTCCTTGAATTGTTATTGATAGTTTCACTGATAAGTGAAATCTGTGTATTAAATGATTTGCCAAGATCCGGAACATCTACAACAACTGGCATCCCTTTGCTGATTTTAGAAACATAGTTTTCCGGAACATCGACAGTTGCCTTTAATGCAGATGGATTTACAATGGTGATCCCGGCTAACGGCGAACCTGTAAAGAGCTCCCCTGGTCTGATATTAACTGTTTCCACAATGCCGGTTACCTCAGAGTAGACACGACTGGTACTGGATTGCTCTTTCACAATGGCCATCTGTTTTTCAAGCCCTTCAACATTGTTTTTGGCAGTCAGGTATTGAACTTCCGTACCAATACCATCATTCCAGAGGTTTTTCTGGCGTTCAAAAATGTTTTTTGCAAAGGCTAATTGACTTTCCAGTTGTTTAATGTTCTGTTGAACTAATGCGTCATCCAACCTTAGGAGCAGCTGGCCTTTTTTAACGTTATCTCCCTGTTTGACATAAATTTCTTTCACCTGTCCGCCCATGCCTCTTGGGGAAACATTGTATACGTTTTCGGTTGCGATTTTTCCCTGCAGGTCTATATAATGGGTAAAATTCTGTGCTTCAATAACGGTGACGCCTACCAGCTTTATTTTTTCAGCAACGGTGGAGGGGTCGAGTTTCGCTATTTCCTGTTCCAGGGTGATGATTTTTTCGGTAAGCGCCAGCTGGTCTTTCTTTAGGCCTTCCAATTGTACTTTTTTATCCGTAATGCTGGCGGCGGTATCTTTTTTACTGCCACCGCAGGCAACTAAAAAAAGGATAGCAGTGATGATTGCAATGGGTTTCATCTTTTTGGTATTTATATGTTCGAGCATGAGTGATTTTTTATGATTTATAATTTTCCCAGGGAACGGTAATAGCCAATCTTTGCTGTAACGGCATCATACAAAGCCTGGAAATAATTGCTTTGTGCAGTCTGGAAATCCTGATCTGCCTGAAGGATCTCAAAACTGGATCCCAGGCCCTGTTCATATTTTTTCTTGGTAGTATTGAAAACCCTTTCTGCCAGTTGCATATTTCTTTCCTGTACGTCCAGGGTAGACAAAGAATTTCTAAGAATATTTACCGAAGCTTCCCGCTGGAAATCAATCACTTTTTCCAGGTTTTCTTTACTGTTAGTTGTTTTTTCAAGTCTGTATTGCGCCTGTTTAACGCGGTAGTGTTTTTGTAATCCGTCAAAAATGGGAATATTCATATTAATGCCTGCAACTGAGGTCTGGTACCAGGGTTCTTTGAAGTTTAAGAAATTTGGATCCTTCCGCAGCGCATTATAACTGAAGTTCCAATATGCTGCGATAGTGGGTATATAGGACAGCTTATATCTTTTTACATCCAGCTTCTGCAACTCAATGGCCGTATTTAATAATTGGATCTCGTTCCGGTCTTCATATTTAAAATCTGAACCATCCAGTAAATCCCGTTTAACAACATCAGCTGATAATGTATCCGTGAGCGTTAGTGTATCTTTTTGTGTCAGGCCTAATGCATATTTCAGTGATGCATAACCGATATAAATGAGGTTATCCAACTGCGTTTTAGTTGTTTGCAGGTTGTTAAGGCTAACCTGGGTTTTATCAATATCCAATTTTTCAGCAAAGCCGGCTTTAAATAATTTCTCCTGGTCTGTATGGAGTTTGGCCAGCCTTGTGAGGCCTTCTTCCAGGAATATCTGTCTTTTTTCTGCTATAAGTACCCCATAATATGCCCGAAGCACATTGCTTTTCACACTGTCTTCCATCGCTTTTACATTCAGGTCTGCATATTTCAATGCGGTTGACCTTGCTTGTAACCCAACAAATACGTCTGGTTGAAACAGGAGTTGTTGAAATGCGAAACCTGCTGAGGACTGCCAGGGCACGCCAAATTGCGCCGGAAAAAATTGTGTCGGTTCGTTGGGCATTGATATCGGATTCCCACTGCCATCCTGGACACCCTCTTTCTCCAAAACGCCATACACCGCAGGAGAAATGAAATCAGGCAATAAGGTTACCGGTATGGTGAAAAAGTGTTGGGTGGATACCGTACCTGTTAGTTGTGGTAATGCCTGCCCTGTAATTTCATGGTTTTGTGCATCCTGGATCTTACGATCGATCTTCAGGTTTTTCAATTCGGTTACATGATTCAGTGCATAATCCCTTGCTTGTGCTGCAGTCATATAATAATGTTGCTGCGCTTGTATGGACATTCCGAAACCGACCAGTAAAGCTGGTAACAGAAAAATCCTTAATCGATAACTATTAAGCATACTTCTCTTTTTTTGAGCGTTCTTTTTGATATTTGAGTATGAGTTCATGGCCTTCAATGGTTGCCAGGCCAAACAGGAAATGTTCTATTATTACCTGGGTTACATCTGCCAGGCTGTATTTGGATGGAGGAAAAAGGTCCAGATTAAATGCCATCATCATTGATTCCAGCCTGAATTTTGAAAGGATGTCAACATTGATATCTTTTCTGTATAAACCTTCTGAGATACCTTTTTCAATGTTGTTACGGATAATGGACAGCAGGAATTCGTTTTTATGCGCCGCTAATTTCTGGAAAGCCCCGATGTGAAATTTCTGGAGGTCGTACAAAATCATGGGATTCATATTCCTGAATTGTTCCTGTATCATTTCCATTGTAAGGAATATCTCCTCGATGGCATTTGCTGAAGACAGGAGGCATTTTTCACAATCCTGTTGTGTTTGTTGGATATTGGAGGCCATAACGGCTTCAACCAGTTCATCCTTATCGGAAAAAAACTGGTAAATGGTTTTTTTGGACATCCCTAATTGGGTGGCGATATCATCCATGGAAACAGACCGTATGCCTAATCGCATAAATAAGTCCCGGGCTTTTTCCTGTATCCTGTCTTTTATTTCCATAATTTAGAAGAAGAGCGCAAAACTACGGAAACTTTTTATGTAACACAAGTTTCCATAAGGAAAAATCACCATTCATCATAATTTGTTCATTTTGACTTGAATAATGAGAGGTGTTGAGTTTTAATTGAGAAAAAGGACCTTAAAGTGCTTCTTTTAGTGGTAAATCCCGGAATGCTTTTTTTAAAAAAGGTGTTTAAACATTGATTTATAGCATTTTCCCCGGCAAACTGATGCCTTTTTCTATGAAAGAATCCTTGTTTATCACTTCCCCCCGATTGTGGATTACCTATTTTTGCTCCGAAACCAGAACAGATGAAACAGCCTTTCCAGTTTAAAAAACTTATTCATTTCTTTTTCCAGGGCCTGATCATCCTGGCTCCAATAGCCATTACTGCATGGGCGGTACTATCGTTGTTCAATTTTATCGATGGAATTTTACCCAATCTTTTACACCTCCTTTTACCTGATGTATTTAAACTGGATCAATATGGTTATCCAAAAAGGATACCGGGGCTCGGATTCCTTGTGGTGATTTTGATCGTCCTTAGTGTGGGTTATATTTCATCATCTTTTATTGTTGGTAAGCTGGTTGATCTTTTTGATAGTATCCTGGAGCGCACTCCTGGTATTAAGATCATTTATACAACGGTGAAAGATTTTTTTGAAGCCTTCGCGGGAAACAAAAGAAAGTTTGACAAAGCTGTGCTTGTTTCGACAGAATCAACAGACGTATGGAGGGTTGGATTCATCACTCACGAAGAACTGCATGAATTTGGCCTGCATGAATATATGGCCGTTTATATTCCGCAATCATATGCCTTTGCCGGCCATCTTTATTTTGTAAAGAAAGAGAGGGTAAGAATTTTAACCGATATCAGTTCGGCGAATGCTATGAAATTTGCCATATCCGGTGGTGTAACTGAAATTGATGAAGATCATATTTCACCTAAAAGCCATGAGAATATTGCAGGAGATTCCTGATACTATGTAAGATAAAGGGTACATCAATTTTATTCAAGTTACCTGTTGGTCTTTTATTTTGTGATGTTTGAAAATGTGTGTGATGAAAAAGATTTTCGTACTTGTCATCTGCGTCCTGTTATTTGTTCAAACCTGCTTCTGCTGGGGATTTTATGCCCACAAACAGATCAATTACTATGCTGTTTTCCTCCTGCCTCCGGAGATGACCGCATTCTACAAAAAACATATCAGCTTCCTGGCAGACCATGCAGTTGATCCGGATAAGCGCAGATATGCCATTGCAGACGAGGGCCCCCGGCATTTTATCGATATTGATCATTATGGGTCGCCTCCATATGATTCCCTACCCAGGAGCTGGGATGGTGCGGTAAAAAAATATGGCGAAGACAGCCTGATAAAATACGGTATCGGACCCTGGTGGATTAACAAAGTACAGGGTAGACTAACGAAGGCTTTCATCGAAAAAAACACGCAACAAATCCTAAAGTTATCCGCAGATATCGGGCATTATCTTGGGGATGCCCATGTGCCGCTTCATGCCAGCAGCAACCATAATGGACAGCAAACCAACCAGCAGGGGATCCATGGATTCTGGGAAAGCCGAATTCCTGAACTTTTTGCTGCAACTTCATTTGATTTTATCATTGGCCGGGCGGCATACCTGGACAAAACGCAGGATTTTATATGGCAACGCGTACTCGAAAGCGCATTGGCGGCCGACACGGTATTAAAGATGGAAAAGCTGATCAGTGAAAAGGTGCCGGCCGACCAGAAATTTGCTTTTGAAGACCGGAATGGCCTGATCGTTCGCCAATACGCTACTCGTTTTACATCCCGGTATCACCAGGCATTGAATGGGATGGTTGAGAGAAGGATGCGTCAATCTATTTATGCTGTTGCATCATTCTGGTATACAGCCTGGGTCAATGCCGGCCAGCCAGATTTGAGCCTGTTTTCCGACCCTGCATTTTCAACCATTGACCGGGCAGATTGGGATTCGTTAAATGTTCAGTGGCAAAAAGATAAGTTGAAGGGCAGGTCATGTGAGTAAAAAACCCTTAAATCAAAATCCTATTTTTTGTCAGGCAAACCTGATTTTTTTCGGCAGATCATTTTTGTTATTTGTAAAGCTGCTACGTTCAGGAAATAAAGAACTAATTTTGCCCGCTCATAAGGTTTTATGCCTTTTTACTCAACTATCCATGGTACACAATTTCAACGCCGGGCCCAGCATTTTACCCAGGGAGGTTTTTGAAGAAGCCAGTCGCGCGATCCTTAATTTTAACGATACAGGATTGTCGATCCTGGAGTTCGGCCACAGGACCCCACTTTTTGAAAACGTAATGGGAGAGGCGATATCTCTTGTAAAAGAACTGATGCAGTTAAATGCCGATAAAGAAGTGATGTTCCTTCATGGAGGTGCATCTACCCAGTTTTTCCAGGTACCTATGAACCTGCTTGATGAAGATGCCCTGGCTGCATACCTGGATTGTGGTATTTGGGGAACAAAGGCTATTAAAGAAGCCAAACAGTTTGGACATGTGGAAGTAGTGGCCAGTTCAAAGGACCGCAATTATTCGTATATCCCTAAGGGTTATAAGATCACTTCTGATGCAGCATATTTTCATTACACAACCAATAACACTGTTGAAGGAACGCAAATGCATAGTATTCCGGATACAGTTGTTCCCTTAGTGGCAGACATGAGCAGTGATATTCTTAGCCGGTCTATGGACTTCAACCGTTTTTCACTCATCTACGCAGGAGCTCAGAAAAACATAGGGGCTGCCGGTGTTAACCTGGTTATTGCAGATAAAAACATCCTGGGAAAAACGAAACGTAAAATACCCAGCATGATGGATTACCGGCAGCATATCGAGCATGGATCAATGCTGAATACGCCCCCCGTTTTTGCTGTATATGTTTGCCTGCTTACACTTCGCTGGTTGAAAAAAACGGGTGGTGTTGCTGCTATCGAAAAGCTGAACAGGGAAAAAGCCGGACTGCTGTATGATACCCTTGATGCCAGCACTTTATTCAAACCAACGGTGGCTAAAGAAGACCGCAGCCTGATGAATGTTGTCTTTGTGTTGGACGACCCGGAAAAGGAAAAGGCCTTTCTGCAATTATGCAAGCAGGAAGGGATGATTGGGGTAAAGGGCCATAGGAGCGTAGGTGGATTCAGGGTTTCCCTGTATAATGCCATGCCATTGGAAAGCGTAAAGCAACTAACTGCTTTGATGAAAGCATTTGAGCAGAGACATGTATGATACTTCATTCAATGCTGATATTTAATTAGCTGAATTAATAAATGATCTTCTATGACTTTAATTGCTCCATTTAGGGCGCTGCGTCCAAAGCCGGAATTTGCCAGCCAGGTTGCATCTCCCCCATACGATGTATTGAACAGTGAAGAAGCCAGGCTGGCTGCTGCCGGGAATCCATTTTCTTTTTTGCATGTGACCAAGCCGGAAATTGACCTGCCGGCAGACGTACATGTATACTCGAAACTGGTGTATGAAAAAGCAGGTGAAAATATCCGTTCACTCCAACAGCAGGGCATCCTGGTAAGGGACGAAAAGCCTTGTTATTATTTTTATCGTTTGATCATGCAGGGAAGGAGCCAAACCGGGTTGGTATGTATTTCTTCTGTGGAAGACTATAATAATGACATCATCAAAAAGCATGAGTATACCCGTCCGGAAAAGGAACAGGACAGGATCAATCATATTGCAACATCCGGAGCGCAAACTGGAAACGTTTTTCTGGCATATAACAATGTTTCAGAAATGGATGTACTTACAGAAGCCTGGATGAAAGCACATTCACCTTTATTTGATTTTACGGCTACAGATGGTATTAGCCATACAATCTGGCAGGTAGATGATGCTAAGACAATAGAAAAAATCACTTCACTCTTCAGTGAAAAAGTTCCATGTACTTATATCGCAGATGGGCATCATCGTGCTGCCAGTGCCGCAAAAGTAAGGGCTGCCCTGGGTGATAAAGCAGGGCCGGGGGCTGATTATTTTCTGACTACTTTATTTCCAGCCAGCCAGTTAAAGATCATGGATTATAACAGGGTAGTGAAAGACCTGAATGGGTATAGTCCGGAAGAATTTATCGGCGCACTGCAGGATGATTTCAGGATTACCTTAAGTGAGGAACCTTTTCAACCAGCAGAGTTGCATGAATTTGGCATGTATATGAATGGGCAATGGTATATTCTTGCTTCAAGGGAAGGAACATTTACAGAAGATCCTATTGGGATACTTGATGTGACTATTTTATCCAATAATGTTTTCGACAAGTTACTCGATATCAAAGATCAGCGAACAGATAAGAGAATTGATTTTGTTGGTGGGATCAGGGGACTGAAGGAGCTGGAGAAAAGGGTAGACAGTGGGGAAATGGCTGTTGCATTTAGTTTCTACCCCGTAAGCATCCAACAGCTATTTGATATTGCCGACAGTGGAAATGTTATGCCGCCCAAAAGCACCTGGTTTGAACCCAAGTTAAGGGATGGGCTGCTAACGCATTTGATCAGAGACTGAAAGTGAATATTGAACAATAGAACAAGGAATTTCAAATAAAGAATTGGAATACTGACATGCGGATTCAATATTCATTGTTCCCTGTTCTATTATTCTATATTCATATGGTTTCTTACACTTAACTTAATAATATGTTCATAAGGCTCATTGTCTTTTTTCTTTTTATCTCATTTTCCGTGAGTGCTCAACAGGATGTTACTCAATTAAGGGAAACGGCGCTTACTTTTCAACGCCAGGGAGATTATGCCAATGCCATTCTGATATTGAACAGGGCATTACAGCAGCAGCCCAATGATATAATGGTGCTTACCGATATTGCCTATACATACTATCTGCAAAAAGATTACGCAAAAGCCATGGATGTGGTGAAGCCATTATTGGAAAGGGAGGATGCCGAAATCCGTACCTACCAGGTTGGGGGAAATATTTATAAGGCTGTTGAAGAAGTGAAAGAGTGTGATAAAATGTATAAGAAAGCCCTGAAAAAATATCCCAACAGCGGTGTTTTAAACAGCGAGTATGGAGAACTTTTATGGGCAAAAAAAGAGCCGGAATTGGCCATAAGTCAGTGGGAAAAAGGCATACAAGTCGATCCTTCCTATTCGGGGAATTATTATCATGCTGCGAAGTTTTATTATGCCATACCAGACAAAGTCTGGAGCCTTGTTTATGGTGAAATATTTGTAAACCTGGAAAGTTATTCTACCAGGACGGCTGAAATTAAAATGCTTTTACTGGAATCTTATAAAAAATTCTTTACGAACTCGGATGTATTTAAACAATATAACGACCGGAAAAAAACGCCGTTTGAAGAAGCATTTTTGCAAACAATGGAAAAACAATCGTCACTTGCAACAAACGGGATTACGACCAATAGCCTGATCATGATCCGGACAAGATTCATACTGGATTGGTTTGAGGGCCCAGGGAAAAAGTTTCCTCACCGCATGTTAGAACAGCAGCAGTATCTTATCCGTGAAGGTATGTATGATGCCTATAATCAATGGCTCTTTGGTGCAACTGCAAATATCCTTGAATACCAGAACTGGTCTAATGCCAATACAGAAGCGCAGAGCAAGTTTACTTATTACCAGCGAAACCGGGTTTTTAAAATGCCGCCAGGGCAGTATTATGGGGCGAAGTAGGAAGTGCGAGGTGTGAGGTAAGATGTACGAAGTTTAAAATGAATGTCAATGAGTCTGCAAATTGCTTATTTCTTGTTACTCAAAATAAGGTAGAGGTTAAATAAGGACAGGGTAAAACCAATCAATGAAATGATGAGGCTTAGCCAGAATCCCCATAGCCTGAAATGGGTTAATTTCAGGCGAGCTTCCAAAAGTTCCTCCTTTTCTTTGATCAGTTTCTCTTTCTCAAAGTCTTTTAATTTTCTGGCTTCTCTTTTCCGGATACTATCTCTTAAATAAAAATCGTATCCGCCTTTAAGCATCCAATACCTGCCAAAATTGGTTAATTGAAGCGTTGTTCGCTCTTTATCGGTAAATACGGCCAGTTTTTCCTTAACTAGATCATTGGCCCATTCGATGCAATTTGTAAATTCTTCCCCTTCCGGCGAAAAGTTTTCTGCAGTATAATCAAACAGGTTCAGCTTTTTTTGCTTGTAAACCCCGTCCATCAGTTGTTTAATATATTCTTCCTTAAGCATAAGATTAAGGTCAAATTTACCTTCCCATTACAAAATTACATTACATATTATGCTGTTACTATGATTAATATCATTGGACATGCCGGGAACCGGATAATTAAATTTTCTTTACAGCTGGTTTATTGATTTATCGGCTTATGTAGATTAAGGCATATCATCTCCGGGTTGGTTAACTTTTTGTTGTCTTTTCTAATTCTAAACAAGGTTATGGGTGTAATAAAATGCTCTTTTTATAAGAAAATTGATATTTTTACGCGCTTTTTAGAAAAAAGTAGCACTTTTTAGAGTCCCATCTTCCTATATTAATCTTTATCCCCCCTACACTTTGTTTTTATTCTGATCTGAAAGAATCTATAAGTATTAGATATTACAATTTATAATAATTTATTTTTGATCTTTTTTAACATCTAAAAGCTCTATTTATGAAAAAAGCACTTATTGCTGTTGCTACAATTCTTTTTACCTTCCTGTTAACCGAAACTTATGCACAACGGAAAAATGTTGGCGGAGAATTTGCCGTTGGTGCACGCTTTGGAGGCGCTTCTGGTCTTACGGTTAAAAAATATTCCGGCAGTAACAGGTCTGCTTTTGAATTTCTTGGCGCCTGGAGTTTTGAAAATGAATTAGACGGCTTTACGCTGACGGCTGTATGGGAAAAACTGGCCCCGTTGAACTCCAACGGACAGTTAAGTGCTGAGTTTGGTTTTGGCGCAACAGCAACTTTTGGGGATGAATTTTACTTTGGCCCAAGTGGTATCATCGGTTTCGACTGGCGCCTGAAAAAAGTGCCTGTAACCATGAGCATTGACTGGCTGCCTACCTGGATTATTGTAAATGAAAACAAATTCAGCGCTGTAAACGTTGCTTATTCAGTACGTTGGATACTCAATCACAAAAAGACCAAATAGCCAGATATTATTTGGTTGATTTTCGTGATGTAGTTTGATAGCAAATTCCCGAAAATGAAAATAACCGTATGATGTATGGTTAAATAATTGCTTTGGTTGCAAACACCGATATCAATTTTGTTTGTAAAAGTCGTAAGATACTTCTGATATTTTGTCATTTCATTTTTTAAATTCCTTATATGTATAAGATTAGTTTATTAGTTTCTGCATTATTTATGTTTATTGTAATTTCCTGCGGACCGACTCAGAAAATTACCAGTTCATGGATCAATCCTGAGTTAAAAGAAAAGCCAAAGTATACAAAGCTTTTTATTATGGCCCTCGCTCAAAATCCCAATTATAAAGCAACCATTGAGCAGGACCTGGCTTATGCCGCTAATGCAAAAAAATTGCAAGTGGTTAAGAGCAGTGAATTTTTTCAGCCAAATTTTACATCATCCGGGAATAATACTCCGGTAGATAAAGAAGTTATTTTGAAAAAAGTCAGAGAAGCCGGCTGTGATGTAATTATGACTGTGGCTTTGGTTGACAAGAAAAGTGAAACACGTTATGTTCCGGGAACAACCACTTATTCCCCTTACATGGGTTATGGCGCCTATGGCGCTTATGGTTTTGGTGGATATTATGGCTATGCTTATCCATCCATGTATTCTACTCCCGGGTATTATACAGAAGATAAAACTTATTTTATGCAGGCAAACCTCTTTGATGCTGCCACCGAAAAGTTGATCTGGGCTGCCCAAAGTGAGGCATATGATCCAACAAAAATCTCCACGTTTAGTAAAGATTATGCAGACCTCCTTGTAGAAAGATTAAACAGGGATATTTCTCAAAAATTCAAATAAACTCAAACACTTTTAAACATTAACCATTAATTAAAGATTATGAAAAAATTAGTTTTTTTATTTCTCGCTATCAGCAGTTTTATATTTGCCCAGGCACAGGTTGGAACTGATGATGAACTTCAAATGATCAAAGATTATTTGAAAACAGAGAAAAAAGACCTGGTTAAAGAATATATGAAACTGGACGAGGCGCAATCTGCAAAATTCTGGCCTTTATATGACGAATTCCAGGGAGCCAGGCGCTCTTTGTCCCAGGAAAGGCTGCAGATCATTAAAGATTATGGTGCTCAGTTTTCCGGCATGACTGATGATCAGGCATCCAGCCTGGTAAAGCGCATTTTCAAGAATGATAAAGCATATACTAAACTGCAGGAAAAATATTTCAAGAAATTTTCAAAAACAATTTCTCCCATTAAAGCCGCACAATATATGCAAATGGAAGAGTATTTCCGGACTATGATTAGGGCTGAAATACAAGATGCAATTCCGTTTATCGGGGAAATTGAAAGAAAGAAAGGTTAATATTTCCAAGTTACTCAAACACTAATTCTAACTGATTAAAGTAATTTAAAATGAAAAAGTTTTTGATCGTTTTTTTAATAGTATTTATTTCGGCCTCAGCAATAAAGGCACAAGGCTTTAGACTAAATGGATATGCCTTATATACTTTTGACGATAAGGTTGATTCTTACTACAGCAATACCCAATATTTTGATGGTAAAATTAAAGGCGGCCTTACCTGGGGTGTAGGTGCTGAATTTATGCTTAAGCCGGAATATGGCCTTGAATTATCTTACTATAGAATGGACACGAAAGCACCTGTAAATTATTATAACCTTGGTCCTAAAAGTGCAAACTTGGATGTGGCGTTAAACTGGATCATGCTGGGTGGATCCAGGTATTTGAAATTGGCTAATCCTAAAATTGAACCATATGGCGGCTTTATGTTAGGTGTAGGTATCATTGATACTGAAAATCCGGCGAATGGTAATACACAGAACTCAACTGAGTTTGCCTGGGGAATGAAAGGTGGTTTAAATATTTGGGCTTCAGAAAGGGTTGGTCTTAAACTACAGGCTAATCTTATGTCTATGGTGCAGTCAGTAGGCGGCGGGTTGTATTTTGGTACCGGTGGTGCCGGAGCAGGAGTTAGTACATATTCATCACTTCTGCAATTTAGTCTGGGTGGTGGCCTGGCAATTAAGCTTGGTACAAATGGTGCAGCTGCCCCTGCTAAAACCGTAAAGTAATTATAGCTTAAAATGTATATAAAATGCCCCGAACTGAAATTATTCAGGACGGGGCATTTTTAGTAAGTGAAATCAAGTATAAATTCTTTCTATTGCATCCCTGTATTTTTCCATGATCACTTTTCGTTTAAGCTTCAGCGTTGGTGTGAGTTCCCCACCATCGATATTCCATTCTGCATCCAGGAGTTCAAATTTTTTCACCTGTTCTACATGATTGAACAATTGGTTGTATTCTTCCACAATTCCCTTATATAATTCGATAACCCGGGGATTACGTATGATGTCCTGTGGTTTCCCATTACTGATCCCGTTTTTAATACACCATTCCTGCAGGTTTGCGAAAGCCGGAACGATGAGTGCCCCTGCAAATTTTTGCTCTGCACCTACAACCATCATTTGTTCAATGAAAGCAGATTCTTTCATTTTATTTTCAATTGGCTGGGGAGCCACATATTTACCACCACTGGTTTTGAAAATTTCTTTTTTACGGTCGGTGATTTTAAGGTATTTATTGTCAACCCAAACTCCGATATCTCCGGTATGGAACCATCCGTCTTTATCAATAGTTTCTGCAGTAAGATCGGGCCTTTTATAATAGCCCATCATTACATTATCACCCTTACAGCATATTTCACCGTCTTCGGCCAGTTTAACTTCTACATTTTTAATCAGGGGACCAACTGTTCCAAAGCAGCGACCTTTTTCTTCATACCTGTTCACACTGATTACCGGTGAGGTTTCCGTTAAACCATATCCTTCCATTATCACGATCCTGCCGGCCGTAAAAACCCTGAGCAATCTCACCTGGCATGCAGCCGCACCTGTAACAATGGCTTTTACGTTGCCTCCTAAACCTTCCCGCCATTTTTTAAATATGAGTTTGTTGGCCAGGCCTAATTGCATGTTGTACCACCAGCCCATATCTTTATTGATCTCATACCTGCTGCCAACATCCACCGCCCAAAAGAATAGTTTTTTCTTGATACCGGTTAACTCCTGTCCCTTTCCAATGATCCTTTCATACACTTTCTCCAGGAGCCTAGGTACGGTTGAAAAAACTGTTGGTTGAACTTCACGTAAATTATCACCAATCTTATCAAGGCTTTCTGCATAATAGATGGAAGTTCCGTTATACAGGTATATATATGTTACCATCCTTTCAAAGATGTGGTTTAAGGGGAGAAAGCTTAATGCCCTAACATCCTTGCCACCTATTTGATCAAATACCTCATCCACATTTTTTACATTACTAAGGATATTTTTATGACTCAGCATTACACCTTTTGGGAAACCGGTAGTGCCTGAAGTATATAATATGGTACACAAGTCATCGTATTGGATGCTATCCCTGATTTTCTGCAGGGCAATTTTATCCGCTTCGGTACCCTTGTTGAGAATTTCTTTCCAGTTGAGTGCCTGCTGTACATAGTCGAAAGTATAAACGGCTTTTACCGTAGGTGTTTTGCTACGGATACTTTGCACTTTTTCATACAGGTCTTTATCACTTACAAATACGAGCTTAACAGAAGCGTCATTAAAAATGAATTCAAGTTCATTAACATTGATGGTTGGATATATGGGTGTTAACACCCCGCCCATTTGTTGCACTGCCAGATCAAGTATCATCCATTCGGGCCGGTTATTACTCAGAATAGCGATTTTATCCCGTCCCTCAATACTCATGTCCTGCGGGCCGAGGCCAAGATGCAGTAAACCTGCACTTAATTTATCAACGGTCTCCTTTACTTCTATTGTGCTGTATTTTTTCCAGATGCCACCTTCTTCTTTTGCAGCAAACATGTCATCTTTGAGGCAGCTTTCCAGTTGCCATTCAATACAATCGAACAGTCGTTTGGGTGTCATATGCAATCGTTCTTAAATGAGTAATCGTAACAGGAAGTTAGATAAAATATCCGTACCAAAAAAGACAAGAGCAGTTTGTATAGGCAAATGACCATTGAATAAAAATATTTCAATCAAAAACGTACATGAATGCGTTTATTATGAAATATAGCTGATGCGAATGTGTATATTTCAATTTGCGGTTGGTTCTTTGAACAAAAAAAACCGGCATTTGGCCGGTCTTTAATATGCTTATTTATTTGAGCAAATTTGATCAGGGTTGGATTTTGTTTTTAATATCGGCAAGACCCGCTTTAACTGCTTCCGCTTTTTCTCCGATAAGCTTTCCGGACTTCCGGAGTTTCAGGCTAAGCAGGATGAGCAGAATACCAACTAATATGGCAAAAATGGCAATGATCATCATCAGTGTTGCGATTCCAATACCCGGCTGTGCAAAAACAATTACACCAAATAAGATGGAGAGAATACCACTCAGTATAAGCCAACCTTCACCTTCTATTTCTTTACGCAACTGTATGGCCATGGCAATCCTGGAAATACCGGAAAAAATAGCCCAGAAACTGATCAGGAAAGCTATGAATGAAACAAAAGTTTCCGGTGTTCTGTAAACCAGGAAACCAAGCAGTAAACTCAATGTACCTTCTGCAACCAATAGCCACTTATCTTCTTCCGTTTTCCAGTTACTGATCACTCCAATTAAAGAAATGATGCCATCGAACATCATGAAGATGGCAAACCATACTACAAAAACGGTGAGCGTTATGGCTGGATTGAGCATAGCAAGAACCCCAAACAGGATCAACAGAATGCCTTTGAGCAACAGCATCCACCAGTTTTTAAAAAGTAATTTTAGCATGACGGTTAATTTTGGTTAACAATATTTTACATGGCTTAAGGTAAGGTTTTTTGAAGAAATTGATGCTGATTTGCAGTTTCTTCATGAATTGGTTATATGCTTTTTCCCATGCCAGGTGAACGCGAAGTAACTATTTGTATTATACAACGTCATGGTTTCTAATCATTCGGATGAATTCCCTTTCGATTCTTATTTATTGATATCAATTTCTGTAACTTACCGCGGTTTAAAAAATCATTCATGAGATATAAATACATTTATTTTCAATTACTGCTTCTAGTTATTGCATTTCAAGCCAACGCCCAGAAAAAGGGATTATCCGATGAGCAACTTTTAAAAGGTGCCCGAACCAATATAACCCAGCCTCTGCCCCAGGTTGCGGGATGGATAGATGATAGCCATTTGCTACTGAATAAGAAAGTTCATCCGGATTCATCTTCACGTTCAATTGTACTGGATTGTAAAACCGGTAAGGAATATCCCGGCTCGATGGATATGCTGAAGAAGAGTACTGCTCCTTCGAGAAATGTGATCATCAAAGAAGATGATCTTTACCTCAAAGATGGTGACCAGCCTGAAATAAGACTGACACAAACCCCGGAAAAAGAGCTTAATCCCACCCGATCACCAGATAATAAATATGTTGCTTTCACCCGCAATAACGATCTGTTTACCATAAACCTGGATTCCAAAAAGGAAACACGTATAACAAGTGATGGTAGTGAACTTATCCTGAACGGTTATGCCAGCTGGGTTTATTTTGAAGAAATACTTGGAAGGGCAACAAGATATAAATCATTCTGGTGGAGTCCGGACAGTAAGTCCATTGCTTTTATGCGGATGGATGATACAAAGGTTCCTGTTTTCCCAATTTTCAACGAAAACGGTCAGCATGGTTCACTGGAGAATACACGTTATCCAAAACCCGGAGATCCAAATCCGGAAGTAAAGATCGGTGTGGCAACACCTGAAAGCAACCAGGTTACCTGGGCCGATTTTGATGCTCAGGCAGATCAGTATTTTGGTATGCCTTACTGGAGACCTGATGGAAAAGCCTTATGGGTACAATGGATGAACCGCGGACAGGATAACCTGAAAGTGTACGAAGTAGATCTTGCAAATGGTCGTAAGAAGGAAATCTATGATGAAAAACAAAAAACATGGATTGACCTGGACGACCAGGGTGGAAGGATAACTTTCCTGGAAAAATCAAAGGGTTTCATTCTCCAGAGCGACAAAGACGGATGGGAAAATATGTATCTGTATAATTTGGATGGCTCGCTGAAAAATAAAATTACGAATGGTAATTTCTGGAGCAGTACTGTTGTTAAAATAGATGAAATAAATCAATGGGTATATTTTACTGCACGAAAAGAAAATTCTACCCGAACCGACTTTTATGTTGCCAGCCTGGATGGTAAAAAATTACAAAGATTAAGTTTCGGGGAATATACACACAGAGTAGACCTTTCACCTGGAGGATCATATTTTGTTACTATTTATTCAAATGCGTCTACCCCTGAACGTTTGGCACTGGTTGATCAAAAAGGGAAGCTGGTCAAAGAACTTGGTGATGCCAGGGGGACAGAATTTGAACAGTATGATATGGCGCGTACAGAAATACTCAGGATAAAATCCGAAGATGGACTGTTTGATCTCCCCATCCGTATTACATGGCCGCTTAATTATGATAAAACAAAAAAGTATCCTGTGATGATCAATATTTATGGTGGCCCCAATGCAGGAACCGTGCGTGATGGCTGGCAATTCAGTGGCCAGCAGCAATGGTGGGCGAAGGAAGGATTGATACAGGTAGCTATGGATCACCGAGCCAGCGGACATTTTGGAAAGAATGGAATCAATTATATGCATCGGAGCCTCGGCGAGTGGGAACTTAAAGACTGGATCACGATTGTAAAATGGCTTCGTGCGAATGGTGCCGATTCCACACGCATAGGTATCAGTGGTTTTAGTTATGGGGGTTATATGACTTGTATGGCATTAACCGCCGGAGCAGATTATTTTACACATGGATTAGCGGGTGGTAGTGTGGTTGACTGGAAATTATATGATTCCCATTACACAGAAAGATTCATGGATACGCCTGCTGAGAATCCGGAAGGATATAAAGCAGGAGCAGTGTTGACTTATGTAGATAAATACAAAGGCTTGCTGCGTATTTATCATGGTACCATGGATGATAATGTTCATATGCAAAACAGTATCCAATTGATCAAGAGATTGCAGGAAAACAAAAAGCATTTTGAATTCATGGTCTATCCGGGCGGGCGTCACGGCTGGGGTGGTAACCAGTCGATGCATTCCACCAATGAAAATAATATGTTCATTTATAAAAATCTCTTGCAAAAAGAAATGCCTAAGGCAATGTTGCGATAGGCATGTCTCCTTGCGTTCTTATTTCTTTTGGTTAGTCTCTGTAGTTCAGTGCTGGCTTACGATCACCCAGTAAAGCTTTGTATTGATAATCACCTATGGCCTGTTTGAATTCCTTTTTAGCGTTTTCAATAAGCAAAGGATTATTAAGCAGGTCAATACCCATGCAGGTAAGCGTTTTTGCCGCAACCATCATGCCCTTGATCCCAATCTCAGTACCGCCGCATGCAACCGCCTGCCAGCTATGTGCCGGTGTTCCGGGCACCCAGGTGGCAGTGGAGAATCCAACTGTGGGCACAACATAACTTACATCTCCCACATCTGTTGATCCAGGACTTGAATTTTCAGGTAATGTCATTGGCTGAATCTTTGCAGCCTCCAGGTAAGATGGTGTGGTAAAAGTCAATGTTGACTGAAGTTTTTTTGCAAAATCAATTTCATCAGGCGTATAAGAAATTCCTCCTACCAGTAAAAGGTTTTTATTGATTTCGTTGTTTAGTGTTTTATTAAGCAACAAATCATGTGTGCCACCGATGATTTCAAATTTCATTGTAGTTCCTGTTCCGAGCGCTGCGCCTTCTGCCGCTTTGGTTATCCTGTCGAAAATCTGAACCGCATCATCCTTTTTTGGATGACGAACATAATAATAAACTTCCGCAAAATCGGGCACCACATTAGGTGCCTTTCCGCCACTGGTAATCACATAATGTATCCGGGTGGATGAAGGAATGTGCTCCCGCATCATATTGACCATATTATCCATCGCTTCTACAGCATCAAGAGATGATCGCCCTCTTTCGGGTGAAGCAGATGCATGGGCCGATACTCCATAGAACCTGAATTTGGCCGATTTATTTGCCAGGGCTCCATCCATCCACGCCCGGTTCTCATCCCCGGGATGCCAATGCATCACAATATCCACGCCGTTGAACAAGCCATCCCGAACCATATATACCTTCCCGGAACCACCTTCTTCTGCCGGGCAACCATATACTTTAATGGTACCCTTCCAGCCATTTTTGATCATTTGATTTTTCAGTTCAATACCCGCAGCTACAGATGCTGTGCCAAAAAGATGATGACCGCAACCATGACCTGCCTGCCTGCCCGCTGCTTCTCTTTTTTCGGGTACGGCTTGCTGTGAGAGGCCGGGCAAGGCATCATATTCAGCCAGTATGCCGATCACAGGGCTTCCGCTTCCATAGGTTGCTACAAAAGCTGTGGGGATGCCGGCTACGCCAGACTCAACCTGGAACCCTTCTTTCGAAAGAAGGTCCTTCAATAATACAGAACTCTTTTCTTCTTTATATCCAACTTCGGAATAACCCCAGATCTTCAATGCAACATCCTTATAGGGAGCAACATTGTTTTGTAAATCCTGGATGGCTTCTTTTTTGGCAACATCAGTTTTGGATATGGCGGCTTTTTTCTGTGCAAAGCCCGGCACAATGCTGAAAACCAGCATAAAAATCAATAAATACTTCATGGAATCTAATTGTATTTTATTCAACCTACAATTTACAGGCTAATCCTTAATTTAGGGAAAGAAATATTACCGGGAATTTTCAGTTGAACGTAGATTTGATTTGAACCGGGTTTTTTATATTGACAGCTATATTCAAACCAAACTAATTATGCAGAAGCTAATTCAACGCTGGGTGTTTTTGTTTTTATGTATTTCCACATCCATTCATTTACACGCTCAGATAGTGCCAGCAACCGGACCAGGTAAAATTGCGGCATTTCAACAACACCAGTCACTTACAAAAGCCTCTCCTTATAAAAGCCTAAGCTGGCGGAATGTTGGTCCGGATAATATCAGCGGTCGTGTGACGGAAATTGCCGGGATACCAGGAAAGAGAAATATCATCTATGCTGCATTTGCTACCGGTGGATTCTGGAAGACTACTGATGGCGGAGAAAACTGGGTGCCTTTGTTTGATGAACAGGCTACACAATCAATAGGTAGTTTTGCGATAGCTCCTTCTGATAATGAGATCATATACCTGGGCACAGGAGAAGGGAATATATTCCGTGCATCTTTACCTGGATTAGGAATGTATAAGTCTCTAAACGGGGGTAAAACCTGGCAACATATCGGTCTTGAAAATACAGGAACAATACCCCGGATTGTAATAGATCCGAAGAACCCGGATGTTGTTTATGCAGCAACAAGCGGAAACGAATGGAGTTATAATATCGATAGAGGGGTTTTTAAATCTGAGAACGGTGGGAAAACATGGAAGAAGATCCTGGGGAATGATGAAAAGACCGGTGCCATTGACCTGGTGATGGATCCGTCTGATCCAAATACATTGATCGCATCAACCTGGAACCGTATCCGCCGGCGCTGGAGCGATCCGGTGCCAGAGGACGGTGATCATGTTTATAAAACAACGGATGGTGGAAAGACCTGGAAAGTATCCGATAACGGTCTGCCACAAACGAAATTTACCGGTCGCATTGGATTGTCTTTTTCCCGGAGTAATCCTAATGTTATATATGCTTATGTAGATAATCATTCGCCCAAAAGGGAACCACGTGCCGGTGAGCTTGATCCCTATGGCCGACCCATTCAGGTGATCCCTTTTGGTGTGCAGGTATATCGCAGTGATGACAAAGGCGAGAACTGGCAGAAAGTAAGTACTGAAGATGATAAGCTGGAAAGATTTGCAGGTACTTATGGCTGGGTCTTTGGCCAGATCAGGGTAGATCCAAATGATGAGAATACGGTGTATATCATGGGCGTGCCTATGGCAAAATCAACAGATGGCGGTAAGACGTTTAATGTTATGCGTGCGGAAGATAAGCTCAGTCAAAATACACATGGAGATCATCATGCGCTTTGGATTGACCCTACTGATTCTAAATATATGATCAATGGAAATGACGGAGGCGTTGTTGTAACATATAATGGTGGAAGACGCTGGTATAATTTCTTCCGGAAAATTCCTACTACACAATTTTACAATATCACCTATGATATGGCATCGCCTTATAATGTCATTGGATCTGTGCAGGATGAAGGCAGTTTTATGGGAAGTATAAAGAATACATATGGCGTGAAGGATAAAAGCATCAAACAATGGGAAGATGCACCAGGCGGGGAAGGTACCATCATAGCGGTTGATCCGCAAAACCCTGACCTGGTTTATGCATCCAGCTTTTATGGAAGGCTGATGCGCAGTGACCTTACAAAACCAGACTCCATACGATCTAAAAATATCTTCCCTAAAAAGGCTGCAGATGAAGATGTTTACCGGGGTGAATGGCTCGCATATACCATGCTTTCCCCTCATGATAACAGTACAATTTACCATGGGTTTCAGTACCTGTTTAAGTCTACCGACAAAGGAGAAACATGGACAAGAATCAGTGATGACCTGACGTATAACAATAAGGACAAAATGGGCAGAACTCCATATGCAATCAATCACCAGGCCATCACGGCGATCGATGAATCGCCTGTTGTAAAAGGGGTTCTATATGCGGGTACAGATGATGGAAGGGTATGGGGAAGGAAGGGTGATAATGGCCCCTGGAATCTACTTATGAAAGGCATTCCACAGAACGCACATGTATCCAGGTTGGTGGCTTCAAAATATGACCCTGCAACGGTATACCTCACTCTAAGTAACAGAAGGGAGGATGACAATAAGCCGTATATTTTCCGATCAACAGATTATGGTGAGACCTGGCTAAGCATTTCCGGCAACCTTCCCAATGCCCCTGTTAACGTTGTAAGGGAAGACCCTAAAAATAAAATGGTTTTGTATTGTGGAACCGATTTGGGGGTATATGTTAGCAAGGATGGCGGGAAAACATGGAACTCCTTACAGTCGAATCTTCCCGCTACCGTATCAGTTCAGGATCTGTTTATCCATCCACGGGATAATAACCTGGTCATTGCAACCTATGGAAGAGGTGTATGGGTGATGGATGACATTGCGTCCATTCAGCAGTAGTTAAAATTAATTTATGATGAATAGGTTTTATGGAATGCTCTTATCTGCCTTGATATCATGTACATCATTGGCACAGGATTTTTCTGCCCGGAAAGGCGGTAACTGTTTTACTATGGATATTCCTGCTTACCTAACCCGAACATTTGAGTTGAATGAAGTTGCATCATTACAGTACCAGAATACATCCCGAGCTGCTTTTGTGATTGTTATTGAAGATGACAAAGCGCAACTGGAAAGCCTGGGCATCAAGTTCGTTAATGCGAAAGATTTCCTCGATAATTTTGCCAATGATTTCAAAAAGGATTTCCCGGGAAGAAAGCAAATCAATCCTAAGGAATTTTCGAATAATGGCAACAGACATGCCCAGGTTGAATTATATTGGACTGAAGAAGGAAGTGAATTTTTCATGCTTATAACAGGCGTTGAAACGCCTGAGCATTTTTATAAGATCATGTGCTGGGCACCACTGGAAAGCAAAGCGAAAATCTATGATGATTTTGTGCGAATATCTAAGTCACTAAAAGAATGATCAATGCTTACAGGAAAAGGTCTGTATACAATTGTGCGCCTGGTACAACGGAATAACCAGACAGGTCTGTAATACCTTCTTCCGCAAGTACTTTTTCATCCAAAAAGAAATTACCGGTACAGGAGCCGGAAGGACGTTTTAAAATATAATAAGCGGCATCGGCCAATATTTCCGGAGTACGGCTCATTTTCATCAGCATTTCCCCGCCCAGCAGGTTTAGAACTGCTGCGGTTGCAATGGTAGTACGGGGCCATAGTGTATTGGCTGCGATGCGGTCTTTCTTCAACTCTTCTGCCAGTCCCATGGCAATCATGCTCATATTGTATTTGCTCATGGTATAAGCAAGGTGATTGGCAAACCACTTTGGGTCCATGTTGATCGGTGGAGACAGGTTGAGGATATGAGGATTTGTACCCTTGCGTAAATGCGGGATACAGGCTTTGCTTACAAAAAAAGTTCCCCGTACATTGATGCCATGCATCAGATCGTATCGTTTGGCTTCTGTTTGTTCTGTGGGGGTTAATGAGATGGCAGAAGCATTATTGATCAGGATATCGATGCCGCCAAATTCAGCTATTGTTTTATCAACAGCCGCCTGGATCTGATCTTCAAAACGGATATCACATTGTATGGCCAGCGCTTTTGCTCCGAGTGCTTTTATTTCTTCAGCAACAGAAAAAATGGTTCCGCCCAGTTTGGGATTTTCTTCGATTGATTTAGCTGCCACAACAATGTTTGCACCTTCTTTTGCAAGCCTGAGTGCAATGGCCCTGCCTATTCCCCTGCTGGCGCCTGTGATAAATGCTGTTCTGCCTTGAAATGACATAAAAATTTCTGATTGATAGATGAACAAATTAGCACATTAAATCTAAGACAATTAAATCAATAAATTATTTAGTTTAAAGTGCAATGGTTAAAGACTTTCAATAAATGTGGTTTTTGATACAGGTAAAACAAATAACCCAAATATGTTAATCCTTTATGCAACGAAAGCCTACCGTTGCGTTTCTTTCAAACCCCTGTGATATCCTTAACAACTGCTGCCTGTAATGCAATTCTCTTGGACCACCCTGTACATACCACCAGCTGGACGAGGGTTTGAAATAACTCCCGCCCTTGATAATTATATACCGGTAACTTCCATTCATATAAACATCGTTGGTTAGTTGCCAGACAGAACCTACCAGGTCCTGAAGACCATAAGGATTTACACCTGCAGGATATTTCCCTACAGGGTAAAGAATACCATTACCCAGGTTACAGCGAGCAGAATCAATTCCTTCGAGAGAGGTGGTGGTAAGTGTTTCTGTAATAACTTCTTCTTTTCTGGTAACAGGTTTTATTTGTTTCCATGGCCATTCATTTAAATCGGAAGTTTGGGCAGCATACTGCCATTCGATTTCTGTTGGCAATCTTTTTCCGGCCCACCCTGCATAAGCCAGGGCATCTTCATAGCTAACATATATAACCGGAAGATTTTCCAGGCCGGCTGGAATTTTTCCATCGATCCAATGTTTGAGAAAGCGGGATGTATCGGTTGGCCTATAGCCAGAAGATTTTATAAAATTATTAAACTCAGTATTTGTTACAGGATGTTTATCCATAAAAAAAGAAGGTATGTCAAAAAGACTGTCAACATTTTCTTTTGGGTAAGGGATGAAAGCATCTCCGTGGCTTTCACGGAAAACGAACCTGCCACCAGGTATTCGAACCATTCCCTGGGTATTTCCAGTATCACCGCGTGTTTTTTTTGTTGTGGATATTTTTCTGGCTGTACCTGGTTTAATGTTAACAATGTATTCGTCCAGCAGGATATCATTTTCAAATAACTGAATGATAAAATCGCCTTCATATCCCCCAAAATATTCATGCAACCATAGGGTATGATTACCGGGATTTAAATCCAGTGATTTTTTTTCATAGGAAGGTACCCCCGCCCAGATTTTCAGGCTGTTCCCTTTTAATGCCTGCACGGATAATCTATCGCCATCCAGTTTGGCCGAAATGATGATAGGCAAATGTGCGATGCAATCAACTTCACCTTCATTATTGGTCCCAAGATCTTTTGCAGCAAAAGCATCTGCATCTGCTTCTATCATCCAGTGATCGTTTACTTTTTGGGGTTCCAATAATGTATGCTTCCATAGATCAACAAAATGCATTTTTTCTGTTGGAGTTACCTGAAATAATAAATCATTATACCCGCCGGGGATTATGCTGTAAATGGTATAGAGACTTTTATCTTTTGTTTCCCATTTATTTACCCAAATACTGTCTGATGATGTTTGTATTAACGGTGTATATATTCCCTGTGTAAAATTAGTTGTGTTCTCTCTTAGTATTCTTGAAGTTTTGCCCAGATACCTGTATTGTTCGTTTATCCAGTTTGGTTGACCAGGTGCAAAAATATTTATCTCTGTTCCATAACCATTGAAGAATGAAGTGGCAAATTCACGCTGAACTTTTTCTTTATATAATTCAGTTACCCTGAAAATAGCAAATTCAGGCTTAATAAATTTATTGAGATTAAACATAGGTACATAATACAATGCATTATGAACCCTGCCGGAAACGATACCGGGCATGTCTTTTGGGATCGCCATGCCTTCACTATACATAATTACACCTGGTTTGACTCTGTCTGCCGCATCCTGCAATTCTTTGCTGGAAGCACCACGTGTATCCAGCACAACACCTTCGGCGCCTGTTTCCCTGATAAGTTCTGAAAGTCCGTTTATATGCCCTTCCTGGCGGGTACTTTCATCCCATGGATTGTAACAAACAAAAAGCCTGCTTCCTTTTTTTCGCAATGTATCAGCCATGCTTTTCATCCTTTTTGTTCCACCTGGCAAATCCCTGAACAAGTCAAACTGGTTGCGTTGATCCAGTCCGA
>JAHEEX010000134.1 GCA_024640465.1 Sphingobacteriales bacterium
ATATAATATAGAGTTTATCGCGGGCAGGCCATATTATCCGGCTGACTCTGTAAACGGATTTGTGGTGAATGAAATGATGGTAAAAAAATTAGGCTTTAAAGATCCCGAAGATATCATAGGTAAAAATATAAATATTTTTGACGGGGCGATTGCTGCACCTGTTGTAGGAGTTGTAAAAGATTTTAATGGCAGTTCGATGAAAGAAGAAATGAAGCCAATAGCGCTTGGTTCATGGAAAATGGTATACCGGTTAATCAACATAAAAATACAACCGCAACATGCGAAGCAAACTTTGGCAGCCATAGAAAAGCTTTGGAACAAAACTTATCCTGATTTTGTTTATGAATACCAGTTTCTCGATGAAAAAATCGCCAGCTTTTACAAGCAGGAAGAAAGACTTTCACAATTGTATAAAATATGTGCTGCCATTGCCATATTTATTTCCTGTCTTGGCTTGTATGGCTTTGTTTCATTCATGGCCGTTCAGCGTACCAAAGAAGTGGGCATTAGAAAAGTTTTAGGCGCATCAGTATTCAGCATCGTTTATTTATTCTCAAAAGAATTTACAGTGCTTATCGGCATAGCATTTTTAATCGCAACTCCGATAGCTTATTTTTTCATGCACCAGTGGCTGCAAAATTATGCATACAGAATAGACATTGGCGTTGGAATATTTTTATTAACCATTCTTATTTCTGAAATTATCGCGTGGCTTACTGTTGGCTATAAGGCTATAAAATCAGCGAATGCGAATCCAGTGAAGAGTTTGAGAACGGAATGATCCTTTTCTTTAAAATGAATTATTTTAATAAATGAAAGATGAAATCATAACTTTTATTTATTAATTGACCGATAATATGAAGGCTAATACATGTAATATGAAAAAAGCGTTTCAAATAAATTGAAACGCTTTTATATATTTTGGTCTTTATCACTTGCCTTCGGCTGTTGACTAATGACTAACGACTCCCGACTCCGCCTTCGGCTGTTGGCTGGCGACTGTCAACTGGCGACTGGCTACTGTACGTTAGGGTTTCTCGCCATTCCCATTTTCGCTTCCATACTCAAAGTAGCATGTGGCACGGCACGTAAACGGGCTTTATCAATCAGCTTGCCGGTTACACGGCAAATACCATAGGTTTTGTTTTCGATCCTGATCAGTGCTTTTTCCAGCTTGTCAATAAAATCGATTTGCCTGCTGGCCATCTGGCTCAGTTGCTCACGTTCCATGCTAAGGCTGCCATCTTCCATGGTCATGTAACGGTTATCTGTTTCATCACCGCTCATCTCGTCTTTACGGGTAATAAGCCCATGGAGATAATTCAATTCTTTTTTGGCGGCTTCTAATTTTCTACTGATCAATTCTTTAAATTCAACTAATTCCGCATCGCTATATCTCATAGTTGGTCCGGTATATTCCTGGCTCGGTTGGTCCAGTACAGATTTTGTAAATTCTGGTTGATAAGGTCTTGAAGTTGTGGCATTGATCTTGGGCATTACCACTGGTTTCTGAACCTTTTTGGCCTCCTGGGCCCTGGCAGCTTTCCTGATCTCAGCAAGCTTGGCAGCGGTTTTAACCACTTCCGATTGAGGCGTTTCAATTTTTTTAGGCGCTGTTGGTTTTACTACCTCAGCTTCTTTTTTTACGGGAGCAGGAACAGGCTTAACAGGGGCTTTGGCAGCAGGCTTGGCTGTTACTTTTTCTGCAGGCTTAACTGGTGCTTTGGCAACAGGTTTAGCCGGTGTTTTAGCTACTTGCTTGGCAGGTGTTTTAGCAACCGGCTTGGCAGGGGCTTTGGCAACTGGTTTGGCAGGAGTTTTAGCTACTGGCTTGGCAGGGGCTTTGGCAACTGGTTTGGCAGGAGTTTTAGCTACTGGCTTGGCAGGGGCTTTGGCAACTGGTTTTGAAGGAACTGCTTTTTTCATAGGTTTAGGAGCTGGTTTTGCTGCCTTTGGGGCGGGCTTGGTAACAATCGTTTTTTTAGGCGCTGGTTTTTTCGCTTCAGGTTTTGCAGCTTTTTTAGCTGGTTTGGCAGCGGCAACCGGCATTTTTTTCTTCGTTGGCATAAATTTTTACCCTTTTTTTGATACGAACACTTTTACTTGAATATCATTGACTTCTATATCTGTTCCTTCCATAAGTTCGGGTACCCATTCCAGCTTTTCCGCTAAAATTTCGGCGCAAATATAGGCATTAAATTGGGTTATGGAGGGAATCAGCTCCTGATTTTCTGATACTTTTACCAATATTCTATCGGTAAGTTCATACCCGTTATCCTTCCTGATCTTTTGAATTCGATTGACCAATTCCCTGGCATTCCCCTCTTGTTCCAGTTCTGGAGAAACCTGGATGTCCAATGCTACAGTAAGTCCGTTTTTACTGGCAACCATCCAGCCTGGTACATCCTCACTTTGTATTTCTACTTCGGCTAAAAGTATGTTAACAGGTTCATTATCAATCAAAAGAGAAAGCTCTCCCCTGGTTTCCAATTGGCGGATCTCCTCCTGGTTCAATGAAGTGATCATCCCGGAAACCTGTTTCATTTTTGGCCCCAGTTTCTTGCCAAGCAGTACAAAATTGGGCTTAACTTTTTTACGAATAAAATCATTATCACCGGAGATATATTGTATTTCCTTTATGTTCACTTCCGCCTTAATCAGGTCTTCCACTTTTTCCAGCTGGGCCTGCATGGAGTCATTACTAACAGGTATAAGCGCTTTTTGCAGCGGCTGGCGAACACGAATATTCACTTTTTTGCGGATAGACAATATCAGTGATGAAGCATCCTGCGCCATTTGCATGCGCTCTTCGAGATCGATATCGATCAGTGCTGCTTCTGCAACCGGAAACAAGGCATGGTGTACCGACTGTTCTTTATGCCGTCCCGTTACAGCATTCAGGTTCCTGAAAATTGAGTCTGCAAAAAATGGCGAAACAGGTGCAATGAGTTTTACGATAGTTTCCAGGCATTCATATAAGGTCTGATAGGCACTTATCTTATCCTGCTCATATTCCCCTTTCCAGAAACGCCTGCGGCATAAGCGCACATACCAGTTGCTGAGCTGGCTGTCAACAAATTCTTCTATCGCCCTTCCAGCCAGCGTTGGTTCATATTCATCCATATAAACCTTCACCTTTTTAACCAATGTGTTCAGGCTCGAGATGATCCAACGGTCGATCTCGGGCCGCTCAGACATTGGGATGGATTTTTCCTTATATGCGAATCCGTCAACATTAGCATAGAGCGAAAAGAACTGATACGTATTATATAGTGTTCCAAAGAACTTTCGCTGAACCTCCCGGATACCTTCAATATCAAATTTTAAATTATCCCAGGGCGATGCATTGGTGATCAGGTACCAGCGAGTGGCATCTGCGCCAAACTGGTCGATGGTAGCAAACGGATCTACCACATTGCCCAAACGCTTACTCATCTTATTGCCATTCTTATCCAGTACCAGTCCGTTGGATACTACAGTCTTATAGGCTACACTATCAAATAACAAAACACCTAATGCATGCAGGGTATAAAACCAACCACGTGTTTGGTCAACTCCTTCAGCGATAAAATCTGCCGGAAAAGCTTCTGCCTCTCCCTGTACCATTTGTTTGTTCTCAAATGGAAAATGCCATTGCGCATAAGGCATGGCGCCACTATCAAACCACACATCGATGAGGTCTGGGATGCGCTTCATGGATTTGCCGGAAGGACTAACCAATATTATATCATCAACAAACGGCTTGTGCAGATCCAGTATACCATTATTCAGGTAATGGCTGTTTATATCATTCCCTAAAATGGTGTTGGCTTTTTTTATTTCAGCATCAAGTTCTGCAATAGACCCGATACAAATCTCTTCTTCTCCGTCTTCGGTGCGCCATACAGGCAGTGGTGTACCCCAGAACCTGCTTCGACTCAGATTCCAGTCAACCATATTCTCTAACCAGTTGCCAAAGCGGCCTTCACCGGTTGACTTTGGTTTCCAGTTGATGGTTTTATTCAGTTCAACCATGCGATCCTTAAGGGCCGTTGTTTTGATAAACCAGGCATCCAAAGGATAATATAAAATAGGCTTATCCGTGCGCCAGCAATGCGGATAACTGTGTTCGTATTTTTCTACCTTAAAAGCCTGGCCTTCTTTTTTCAATTTCACGCAGATGTCAACATTCACATCTTCATAAGCCGGATCGCTTTTATAATTTTTAACGAAGCGATTACTAAACTCTCCGAGGCCATTCACAAATTTCCCCTCACGGTCAACCATAATGAGGATACCAAGATTATTCTTCTTTCCTACTTTAAAGTCATCCGCACCAAAAGCCGGAGCGGTGTGAACAATACCCGTTCCATCTTCTGTAGTAACAAAATCCCCGGTGATCACCCTGAAGGGATTCGCTCCGGGTGTTAATGCCTCAATAGCATCCGGGCCGTTTGCTTCAAAGGGTAAAAGCTGATTATAATACAAGCCATCCAGTTCCGAGCCCTTGAAAGATGCAACCTCTTTCCAGGGGATGAGTTTATCGCCTTCTGTATAATCTGACAAAGAAACGGAGGCTGCCTCCTCTTTGAAATGCTTATACAATAAAGCTTTGGCGAGAATTACTGAACAAGGCTGGTGGGTATATGCATTGAAAGTCTTTACTAAAACATATTCAATATCCGGACCTACAGTCAGTCCAAGATTTGAAGGGAGCGTCCAGGGTGTTGTTGTCCAGGCCAGGAAAAATAGCTTACCTGTAGGTTCTTTGTCGGCATTAGCTGATGCAAGTTCAGTTAGTTGATTATATAAAGGATGATGGAAATTAGGATTTGTTTTACCTGATTCGGAGCTTAATGGCAGATGAAACATGGCAACACAGGATGTATCTTTTACATCCTTGTAAGTGCCTGGCTGATTAAGTTCGTGTGAACTCAATCCGGTACCTGCTGCTGGTGAATAAGGCTGGATGCTTACACTTTCATATAAGAGCCCTTTATCATAAAGTTGTTTCAGGCACCACCAGAGTGTTTCAATATAATTGTTTTCAAAGGTGATATACGGATGTTCGAGATCAACCCAATAGCCCATCTTGCGGGTTAGGTCGTCCCATTTGTCTTTATACCGAAGAACCGCTTCCCGGCATTTCAGGTTATACTCTTCAATCGAAATCTTCTTTCCGATATCTTCTTTAGTGATACCCAATTCTTTTTCAACACCCAGTTCAACCGGCAGTCCGTGGGTATCCCATCCACCTTTTCTTTTCACCTGGAAGCCCTGCATGGTTTTATATCTGCACACCAGGTCTTTAAGTGTACGGGAAATTACGTGATGGATTCCTGGCAATCCATTGGCACTTGGCGGGCCCTCATAAAAGACAAAATGTTTGGCCCCTTCCCGGAGGTTTACACTCTGTTCAAATGACTTCTCTGCTTCCCAGGTTTCGAGTATTTCTTTTTCGAAAGCGGGCAGGTTAAGCTGCTGATATTCCCTGTATTTTGCCTGCATATTTTATGAAAGTGGGCAAAGGTAAATAATATACAAGTGGGGTGTACATTTAAGGCAGAATATCCCTTCAGGAAAGCAAATCCGGTTAAAATGATGAATAAAAGCAAGGTCCCCAGCCGATTTTAGGTAATAATCATATGCCTTTATGAACTTAGTTTTATCTAAAGTATTGGTTTACAGTATATAGTACATAAAATGGGCTGATCAAATCAATCTTTGATGAAAGTACATTTTAACATTTCCCGGATAATTTATTAAAGACCCATTCGTTAAGTTCAACAGCATTCTTACCTGCTTAAAGAAGTTGTCCACAAAAAAGGTGCTTTGGCACAGTTTCTGAACTTAGGAAAGAAATCTGAACCTTTAAAAACCTACAGCGATGAAAAATCCTACAGGAAATTTTCTTGCAAAATTGATCGCTTCCATGCCAATTGAAGCAATACGTAAAACTGCTGTACAATCAACCAGCAGGCAGCCAAGAAGGCCTTTAAGAAAAGCGGTAAACCAGGAAGCAACTTTAACCACGATTTTTATGGTGAGATACCGTATTCAGCATCTATAGATCAGTCCATATTACAATAAAAGAAATTCTTTTGCGCCGCACAGGCGCGAATTTTTTCAGGGTTTAGGGATTAGGGACAGAGGGGAGCTTTATTGCTCCCTTCTGCATTTCTCAGCGAAAATCTTTGCGCGCTTATTTCTTCGCGGTTAAACTAAATATACAGCCTAACCGAAATCTAAAACACCTTGGTTCCGTCTGGCTGAAATAAAAATCGGAATGTAAAGTACCTTTGCTTTTTAAGTTTTTCCTCATCTGTAGCAGTTGCAGCCGGCGTAACCCCTCCTTTATAGTAATTCAGTATTTCCACTTTAGCATATTTTCCGGTTGCTGTACGTATCACCAGTACTCTTCCGGGAATCGGCGTGATCAGGTTAACCGGCGCATTATAAATATACCAGCCTTTGTTACTACCGGAAGTAATTGCATAAGAGGCAGGTGCATTATCTGTTTTAAAAGCAGAATCAGCCGGTATTGTTTTCAGGTCGTCAAACAAACCGGTGAATACAAATCCCCCACCCTGAGCAGGGCCGCTGTTGCCACTGTTGGTTATAATGGAAGTGCCCCGGAACGCAATATCCCACTTGTTGGTTGCAGAATCTGAAGACGGAACAATCGCATTATTCTCGAGGCTGAAAAAAGTATACTTCCCGGCACCGAAGGGCTGTCCACTCGCAGCAAATCCAATGATTGTATCAGCCACCAGGTCACTAACGGTCTTGGTTACCAGCGGTGCAGTTGGTGTAGTTGTTTTGTCTTTTGAACAGGAAAAAATACCTACTGTTAATACCATAAAAACGATGCTAAAAAATTTTACTGTTTTCATTTTGAGGTTTTTATTGTTTTCTTGTTTGTTTGAATTTTCCAAAATCAAAAGACATGGAAACATACCAGTTGTAACCCGGCATGCCCGGCATATTTTCCGGGTCTGTATAGTTCAACAGGTTATCCACTCCGGCCATGATCCGTATGCCCCGGGCAAAATTTCTGCCGCCACTTACATTTAGCTGCATATAACCATCAGCAAATTCATCATCACGATTTATAACACCATTGCCGTCAATATCAGAAGTTCCCCAACGGCTCCTGTAAATAGCCCTTGCCGTAGCAAACCATTGCTGGGATGGGTTTTCATAAAATAGTTTGAGGTTGATCATATGCTTCGAACGGCCCGGTAAACCGGCATATTCCTGCCTGGTAAGTAAGGATGAAATACCCGACTGTTCATCACGCTTGTACATCTCCCCAGCTGCAATAGCATCAAGTATATCCTTATCAGCAGTCATTAAAAACTGGTAACCGCCGGAGAGGTTAAATGATGTATTAAACTGCCAGCTTGCTTCAGCCTCGAGGCCCTGTGTAAATGCTCGACTTATATTCAGGTAACTGAAAATTTGACCGCCATTGGTTTTATATGCAATTACATCTGTTAGAATCAGGTTACTGATATCATTTCTAAAAAAGTTGATCCTTGTTTTGATCTTTTTTGAAGGATCATACTGTGCCCCAATATTTAGTCCGGTTGATGTTTCGGGATTTAAATCGGTAAGTTTTTCAAATACCGGGAGGATATTATCAATTTGCCCGGCAGCCTGCAGCCTTAATACTTCATCTTTTGCAACCAAAGAACCAAAAACAGAATAACTTCCTGCTGCAATATTGGTGAAGTTCAGGTATAACTGCCTGAAATCAGGCGCTTTGAAACCACGACCGACAGAGGCATTGATGCGCAATTTTTCGGTTACCCGGTATTGTACTGCAAGCTTAGGGCTCCACACCGAAGCATATGCACTATTAGCATCAAAACGTAATCCTCCTATCAGGCTTAAATTCTTTAACGGACGCCACTCGTCCTGCAAAAAGAAATATCCTACCTGGTTACTCCTTTTGGTTTGTAATGAATCATACCGGTTTGATTGCACAAACTCGCGGATGTATCCTCCACCAGCATTCAAATTGTGATCGTCACTGAAGGCAATATCTGTCTGGTTTTCGATTCGATAAAACTCCTGTTTGAACTGATCATTATAACCAATGAGTTGATCCTTTACTTCCAGGCTTTGTTTTGAATTATATTGGGTGATGTAGCCACGAAAAGTTGTTTTGATCTGATTATTGAACCGATGGGAGAAAGTTGGGGTTATGTTGAGGTCGCGGTTATTTTCTTTGCCTTTGGAAAGCACCTGGGTGCCCAGGTTCTGGACGGTAATTGAATTCTGAATATCTTCATAGTTATACCTGGTGGTCAGATTGAAATGTGTGCGTTCGGAAAAATCGTACCCGATATTTACCTGTGTGGTCAATCTCCAAAATGGTTCAACTGTTTTCTGTACAGCGTTAGGCCGGAGGCTGTAACCTTCAGAACTGTTACTGTTTACAAATGCACCAAGGCTAAGTTTTCCCATCCTGGTTGAACCATTCAAGGAAGCATCAAGTGTATTGAACCTGCCATATCTTAGATCTGCCTGTAATTTGCGTGCATTGGAACGGTCTGTAATAATATTAATCACGCCTGCAAGTGCTTCTGACCCATAAAGGCTGGATGATGGACCTTTTACAATTTCAATTTTCCTGATATTTCCAACTGTGATGCGGGAAAGGTCTAAAACACCACCAGTACGGCCAATCAAAGGTTCTCCATCCACCAGTATCAGGGTATAATCAGGTGAAAGGCCCTGCATTTGAACTCCTTTGCCAAAACTCTGGGTAATGAATAATCCGGTTTGCTCAGCCAGGATATCGGGCAAACGCAATGAACCGCTTTGGCGAATGGTTTTTTGTTGTATGAGTGTTACTGGAACAGCTACGTTACTGAGTTTTCGTTCGCTCCTGGTTGCTGTTACCACTACTTCTTCAAGATTGCGGTTAAACAGGGAATCTGTGGATGCCTGTTGGGCATTAACAGCAAAAGAAATAAGAAGAAGAATGTTAAGTAATGGTAGTCTCATGCAGCAATGGTCTCATCTAACCATTTGCAAAAATCAACAGTTTAGTCCGCTTGTTTATCATGGAACTGTCAGATTAGATACCCTGCAATTATTATGACAGTTTTATGACATCAAAAAAAACTGTCAAATCCCAATCATTCATAATCAGGTTTCACATTCAAAACTTAGCCCCAACAGCAATAAAAAAACCCCTGCCATCAGATGGAAGTACCCCTGGCCCCGGATAACCTCCTGACCTGCGTGTAAAATACATTGCATTCGAAAGATTATTCACACCGGCTTTAAGATTCAGCTTGTCAGAAAAATTATAGGTCCCTGAAATATCAATAATGGTATATGAAGGAATGAGTCCGTTTTGTCCGTTAATGGTTGGCTTCTCCGTGTTATTTGCATCTGCATAAGCTTCATCAACATAACTGAGTTGTGCATTTAATATGAGTCCTTTGAAATAATAATTAATGCCTGTTCGCAAAATATGCCGCGGTGCATTTTCAACCTGCTTATTTTCCAGGTTTGTTTTTACGAGGTCATTTCCCACTTTCGTAACAAGTGTCAGGCTTCCATATAAAGCCTCAATAAAACCATATGAAACATACATACTAACATCGCCCCATTTGGGTTTTGGATTATTCGCTTTTACCGGGTTTACTTCTACG
>JAHEEX010000135.1:0-6484 GCA_024640465.1 Sphingobacteriales bacterium
GCCAGCCGTGTCACGCCATATTTCCGGACCAGTTGTTTTATAATGGGCCATAAAATTATCCGGATTGGAGAACTGGTTTAGTAAGAAATATTTCCCACCGGCAGCTTTTTCTTCTGCATAGTCCCTGCATTGTTCAATGTTTTCCAGCAAGGTAACTTTGGCGCCATATGCTTCCATGGTTAACACCCTTTCACGGGTGGAATTAGCCGGGAGGGCCAGTTCAATATCAACATTAAAAAGATTGGCAACAAGGGCCATGCCAATACCGGTGTTACCGCTGGTTGCTTCTATCAGCGTCATGCCTGGTTTTAGATCTCCACGTTCTATGGCGGATCTGATCATATTATAAGCCGGCCTGTCTTTTACACTTCCACCGGGATTATTCCCTTCCAGCTTGGCATAAATTTTTACCCCTTTGTTTTCGTTCAGCCTCAATAATTCAACAATTGGAGTGTTGCCAATTAAATCTGCAATGCCTGCCATCAGGAATAATTTAAAGTTTTGCCTTCAACTACGGTTATCTCCGGATTGTGGTAAACCAATGAGCCCGCCGGTACACTTTGAGTTAGCCAAACGTTTCCCCCAATAATACTATGATGCCCAACTGTGGTTTCTCCGCCAAGAATGGTGGCGTTTGAATAAAGAATCACATCATCTTCTATGGTTGGATGCCTTTTTACAGAAGCCATCATTTTATTAACACTTAGTGCCCCCAGGGTAACACCCTGGTATATTTTAACCCTTTTACCAATACGGGTGGTTTCACCTATTACCACTCCCGTGCCATGATCGATCATAAAATATTCTCCGATCACTGCACCAGGATGTATATCGATCCCTGTTTTTGAATGGGCATGCTCTGTTAAAATCCTCGGCAGCAGTGGAACCTGCAGCGTAAGTAAAAGATGCGCTATCCTGTAAAAGCAAAGAGCATAAAAACCCGGGTAAGCCCGAATTACTTCAAATTCACTTTTTGCTGCAGGATCACCGGATAATATCGCATCTACATCAGTATTTAAGAGACGGTACAATTCCGGGACCCGGTAGAAAAATGCAGCAGCAACCTCATCATTATCGCAATTACAGCAGGCCTTGGTAGCATGCAGCATTTCAGAAAGTTCTTTTTGGAGCTTGTGGAAGGCTGTATTGATCTTCTCTTCCGTATCCAGCTGGCAATCTGATAATTCAGGATATAAAAGACAAACCAGCCGGGAAGCCCAGGCAGCAATAGCCTCATTAGGTGGTACTTTTTCAAGTAATGTCTGCTTCCGTAAAATTTGATCTGTCAATCTTTCTCCCATATTGATTTTTTTACCTTCCCGCTATTAATATATACATGAAATTAATCCAAAAAAGGAGTTTTTCCTTTTGGGAACGAAGCTTTAAGATAATTATGGGAATATCCGGTGACTCCCGGGTATTATTTCAAATGGCAAACGGTTAAATAAGATCAAAAAAATTACTACAATTTACAATCATTCTGGTTAAAAAGATTTGGCTGGCTAAACGTAAAACAAATTGAATGATGTAAATTCCATTTTTGAATCAAATTTTAACAAGCCATAAGAAAATCAACATTCCTGCATGAAAAAGAATCAGTCATCCTCCCGAAGAAAGTTCCTGCAACAGTTTTCCTTCTCTGCCGCCGCTCTGGCAGTGCCCGCCCTGGCTGGTGCTGCTGAAAACGAAACACCTTCTTTTGCTATTTTAAAGAGAAACGGTGGAATAAGTAACCTGGATAATATCAACCTGGGGCTTATTGGGGCTGGTGGTATGGGTGTGGAGGATACCAAAACCGCATTGCTTGTTCCGGGCGTTAAACTGGTTGCCGTTTGTGATCTGTATGATGGTCGTTTGAAGGATGCCAAATCCCGCTGGGGCGCTGACATTTTCACCACTAAAAGCTATAAGGAATTACTCAACCGTAAAGACATCGATGCAGTGATCGTTGCCACACCTGATCATTGGCACCAGCAGATCAGTATTGATGCCATGCGTGCCGGAAAGCATGTTTACTGTGAGAAACCGATGGTACACAGTGTTACCGAAGGCCCCGCAGTAATAAAAGCGCAAAAGGAAACCGGGAAGGTTTTTCAGGTTGGCAGCCAGGGTGTGTCTTCCCTGGGAAATGAAAAGGCAAAAGAATTATTGAAAAATGGTGCTATAGGTCAGTTGAATTATGCCGAAGGCTTTTGGGCCCGCCGCGATCCTGTTTCCGTATGGCAATATCCTATTCCGGCTGATGCGTCGGCCCAGACTGTCGACTGGGATACTTATGTAAGCAATACCAATAAGCGCAGTTTCGATGCCATGCGTTTTTTCCGCTGGAGAAATTATACGGATTATGGAACAGGCATGGCAGGTGATCTTTTCGTGCATCTTTTTTCTAGCCTGCATTTCATTACAGATTCCTTTGGTCCTAACAAAGTGTATGCTTCCGGTGGGTTGCGTTACTGGAATGATGGCCGGGAAGTGCCGGATGTTTTGCTGGGTACATTTGATTATCCAAAAGCCGCTGTGCATCCTGCTTTCAATTTATCCCTTCGATGCAATTTTGTTGATGGGACCAGTGGTACCACTTACCTGAAATTGGTTGGCAGTGAAGGCGCGATGGATATAACCTGGGATAGTGTAACACTGAAGCGCAATAAGAGCATGAATTCTGATGATCCATTTTATATCGAAAAACTCAAAAGTTCCGGCCAGGAAATATCAGACCGTAAACAAATGCAGGGCCCTGAGTCGATCACTTTTGAAGCGGAGAAAGGATATAAAGGCGGTCCTTACGATCACATGAATAATTTCATTACAGCCATTCGTAAAAATGGAAAAGTAGCTGAGGATGCCGTCTTTGGTTACAGGGCTGCAGCACCTGCACTGTTGTGTAACGACAGCTATTATCAAAACGCTCCTATGTTCTGGGATCCCGAAAAAATGTTGCTCCTGAAAAAATAATAAACATGAAAAAATTGTCCTGTCGATTCCTGACTTTTTTATGTACAGTAACCATTACCGTTATATCGTGTAATAATGCTCCGGAAAAAAGTATCGAACCATCAAAAGATACTATTTCCGCTGTTGAAGCAAAAACACCTTCGGCAGAAGCCAAACAATTATTTGATGGTAAAACCCTTACAGGCTGGCATGTTTTTAATAAGACAGGTGAAATAAAAAACTGGACTGTGCAGGATGGTGCGCTTGTATGCCTCGGTGCCGCTAAAGATGCTCACGGCGGAGACCTTGTTTCTGACCAGGAATACGGCAACTTCGAACTCAGCTGGGAATGGAAAGTGGATAAAGGAAGCAACAGTGGCGTTATGTACCATGTTATTGAAAGCCCACTGTACAAAGCGCCATATGAAACCGGTCCCGAATACCAGGTTATTGATGATGTGGGATTCCCGGATAAACTGGAGCTATGGCAACAGGCTGGGGCCGATTACGCTATGACCCAGGCCAATCAAAAAAAGAAACTGATGCCAGTGGGAGAATGGAATACCAGTAAAATAATTTTCAATAATGGTCATGTTGAGCATTGGCTGAATGGCGAAAAAATTGTTGAATTTGAACGCAGTTCAGACGACTGGAAGGCCAAGCGGGCAAGTGGAAAGTGGAAGGATTATCCTGGCTATGCATCTGTTCAGAAAGGCAAAATCGCGCTGCAGGACCATGGGAACAAAGCTTATTACAGGAACATCACGATCATGGAACGCTGAAATTCGGCATAACCTTACAGAACATCAGGCAGTTATAAAAATCAGTTTCCAATAGAGGGCATTTCAATGTAAGTTGACTAAGATCTAAGTAAATTGTGAAAATTAATAGAGGAACCGCCAGCTTGCAACCTTATACTTCCAGGTTGCCGTCTTGAAACGAGTATCAGCAGGGATATAAATTTTAAGGATTTACCAAAAACAAGGGGTACATTTATTTTCAACGATTTAACGCTTACTTTTTAATTTTTTAAGATGAAAAAATGGGCATTGTTATCATTACCGGTTTTGCTGTTGAGTTTTTTATTGCCTGATCAGCAAAGTAATAAGTCGACCATTATGGAAAACAATGCATTATTAAACGATGGCCCCTATGTTTTATACTCTGCAGAAAAAATATATGTAAAGTATATTGCTGCAACAGATGGCAGTAAATCAGTTAAGCAGGATAGTATGGTTTTGGCTGATAAGAAAAAGGTTTTATTGACGGTGAATACGGATATCCCGGGAAAAACTTTCGAGGTAGTACTGAAAGATAAACTGACAAATGAGAAGAGCGAATATAAAAAGGTTGCACGCCAGTTTGTAATCTCCGATATAGAAGGAAATTTTGATTCTTTCCGTAAACTGCTGTTGGCCGGGAAAGTAATCAATGAAAACTTTGAATGGACTTATGGAGACGGCCACCTGGTCCTGGCTGGTGATTTTTTTGATCGCGGTATCCAGGTAACAGAAGTACTTTGGTTTATCTATGCCCTTGAGGAAAAAGCCAAAAAAGCCGGCGGCTATGTACACTTTGTATTAGGTAACCACGAGATCATGAATATGTCTGCCGATCTCCGGTATGTGCATCCAAAGTATATGGAAAATGCGGCATTGATGAAGGAGGATTATAATTCGCTCTATGGAGCTAATACCGAATTAGGCCGTTGGCTCAGAACCAAAAATGTTATGGAAAGAATCGGTGGGATCTTGTATGTGCATGGTGGCATATCCCGAAAAGTAAATAATATTGATCTTCCACTGCAGGAAATGAATACCCTCATCAGGCCATTCTACGCTGATACCACTTTTGCATATCCTAATCTGGAAACCGATATTTTATATTCTGATGCCGGTCCTTTCTGGTATCGTGGATATTATACAGGTGACAGAACAGATATCCCCCAGATATTGGATTCCACATTACAGAAATTTCGGTTAGACATGGTTGTTACCGGGCACACACCTGTAGCTGATACTGTAAGTGTTTGGTACAAAGGGAAACTGATTAACACGGATACGCCACACGCCAAAGGAAAATCGGAGGCCCTTGTGATAGAAGGTAATAAATTTTACAAAATCAATAAGGAAGGGCAAAAGACCGTTCTACAGTAAATCAAATGCCTTTTACCGCGAGGACGCAATGACCTTATTCAGCGTTCTTAGCGTTCTTATTTCTTTGCAGTAATAAAAAACCGCCACAAATTTGTGCCGTCATTCATTTATCCCTTACCCGTTTCAATGAATATTTTTCAGACTTCCATAATACTTGGTCTGGATATGAATTTGTAATGTTCCACCATATCGCTTCTAATAGTAATTTGCACTAATTGATTAAAATTATCTCTGAATATTTTATAAGGTCAACATGTTAAATTATAAGAAGATGAAATCGATTTTGTTTGCACTTACAATGCTGATCAATCTTCAATTACAGTGTCAGGAAGAAAAAAAGCCTGTTATCTCATGGAATGGATATGTGGAAGTATATTATCAATATGATTTTAATAAGCCATCTGATAACACAAGACCGGGATTTGTATACAGCCATAACCGGCATAATGAATTTAACATAAACCTTGGTTACCTAAAAGGAAGCTATTCCGCAGAAAGAGTCAGGGCCAATCTTGCTCTGGCTGCTGGTACCTATATGAATGCTAATTATGCTGCAGAGTCAGGTGTATTGAAAAATATATATGAAGCCAATGCCGGGGTTAAGTTGAGTAAAAAGAAAAACCTTTGGCTGGATGCAGGCATATTTGGATCTCATATTGGTTTTGAAAGTGCAGTTAGCAAAGACTGTTGGGCACTGACCAGGAGTATTGTGGCCGACAATTCCCCGTATTACGAAACAGGTGCCAAAATCACTTATATTTCTGATAACAGCAAGTGGTTGTTGAGCGCCCTGGCATTGAACGGATGGCAGCGAATCCAAAGGGTCAATGGTAATTCATTAATAAGCCTGGGTACACAGGTTCAATTCAAAACATCAGATAAAATTTTGCTGAACTACTCTACATTCTTTGGAACGGATAAACCAGATAGCGCCAGGTTGTACAGGACCTATCATGATATATATGGTATTGTCAATTTTACAGATAAACTGGGGCTGACTGTTGGTCTGGATATCGGCACCGAAGAAAAAACACCTGGTGGAAATGACATAAACACCTGGTTCTCACCGGTGGGAATATTGAAATATACCATCAATAATAAATGGGCCATCGCAGGCAGGGTAGAAAATTTTACAGATAAATATGGTGTGATTATCCCTACAGGAACACCCAATGGGTTTCAAACGATGGGATATTCACTGAACGTTGATTATAGTCCTTTTAAAAATGTATTGGCACGTCTTGAAGCCAGAAATTTCAGCAGTAAGCATGCGATATTTATAAAAGAATCACAAACTGTTAGTAACGATTTTTTCATTACAGGTTCTGTAGCGGTAGCCTTCTGAATCTTATAAATGGTGTTTCTGTGCGGATTGCAAAAGAGTGTTGATTTTA
>JAHEEX010000135.1:6494-9626 GCA_024640465.1 Sphingobacteriales bacterium
TAGCGGATTTGTAGCCCGTATGAGATTCGGAGCCCCGATTTCCCCTATATTAAGCATTGCGTTCTTAGAATCTTTGCGGTAAAAAAAAACCGCCACAAATTTGTGACGGCTTAGTAGCCCGTACGAGATTCGAACTCGTGATTCCTCCGTGAAAGGGAGATGTCTTAACCCCTTGACCAACGGGCCGCTTTTTCCTAAAGGAGTGCAAAGATAAGATAACCAGAAATTCAGCCAAATTTTTTTAAGGTTCTTTTCCCCATTCGGACTTGGATTTATCCGCCTCATTATCTCCTTTGCACTCCTATATCCTTAGTGGTTAACCTTATTTTGCTCAAATGTTGACATATTTCTTAATAAATTGACCTGACCGTATCCCTCAAATATGTACCTTCGGAATCTATTTTTCAGACTAAATCAACAATTATTATGAGTACAGTTAAAGTTGCGATTAATGGATTCGGACGTATAGGCAGGCTGGTTTATCGCCAGATTTTTGACATGAAAGGCATTGACGTAGTGGCAATTAACGACCTTACAAGCCCTAAAGTATTGGCTCACCTTCTAAAATATGATACAGCTCAGGGTAGATTTGAAAAAGATGTAAAGGCAACTGACAATTCCATTATCGTTGAGGGTAATGAAATCAAAATATATGCCCAGAAAGACCCGGCACAGATTCCATGGGGTGCCCACCAGGTAGATGTTGTCCTGGAATGTACCGGTTTCTTTACCGATAAAGACAAGGCTTCGGCCCACCTTACCGCAGGCGCTAAAAAAGTGGTGATCTCTGCACCGGCAACAGGTGACCTCAAAACCATCGTTTTCAACGTGAACCACAATATCCTGGATGGCTCTGAAACCATCATCAGTTGTGCTTCATGTACCACCAATTGCCTGGCACCAATGGCCCAGGTTTTGGAAGATAAATATACAATAGTGGCGGGTTTAATGACAACCGTGCACGCTTACACCAACGACCAGAATACACAGGATGCACCCCATCCAAAAGGAGACCTTAGGCGTGCCAGGGCAGCAGCTCAGAACATTGTGCCAAACAGCACCGGCGCTGCCAAAGCAATTGGTCTCGTTCTCCCAAGCCTGAAAGGTAAACTGGATGGTACCGCCCAGCGTGTTCCAACCCTTACCGGTTCATTAACAGAACTTACCACCGTTTTAGGTAAAACCGTAACTGTTGAAGAAATAAATGCCGCCATGAAGGCTGCCGCTAATGAAAGCTATGGCTATACTGAAGATGAGATTGTTAGCAGTGATGTGATCGGTATGTCCTTTGGTTCTTTGTTTGATGCCACTCAAACCAAAGTGCTCAAAGTAGGGGATACACAGTTGGTAAAAACGGTTAGCTGGTACGACAATGAAATGAGCTATGTGAGCCAGCTTGTTCGTACAGTACACTTTTTTGCACAATTAATATCAAAATAATATAACATTCACTTTGCGTTACTCCGCGTCCTCGTATTCTCTGCGGTTAAATTATAGTTATGTCAGTATTCAGCGATTTTAATTTCAAAGGCGTCAAAGCACTCGTGCGTGTTGATTTTAATGTTCCCTTAAATGAACAGTTTGAAGTAACTGATGATAACCGGATGACGGCAGCATTGCCTACCATTAAAAAGATTCTTGCTGATGGTGGTTCTGTTATTTTAATGAGTCACTTAGGTCGTCCTAAAGATGGTCCTGTCAATAAGTATTCATTAAAACACCTGGTGCCGCACCTGTCAAAATTACTGGGTGGAAATACGCCTGTTCTTTTTGCTGATGATTGTATCGGGGAGCAGGCCACCCTTACTGCGGGTATGCTTCGCAGTGGTGAAGTGCTTTTGCTGGAAAATCTTCGTTTTTATAAAGAAGAAGAAAAAGGGGATAAGGCCTTCGCAGAAAAACTGAGTAAACTGGGTGATGTGTATGTGAATGATGCCTTTGGTACCGCACACCGGGCGCATGCTTCAACCGCAGTGATAGCTGAATTTTTTCCCAAGGGAAAGAAAATGTTCGGCCTGTTGATGGAAGGCGAAGTGGCCAGTGCTGAAAAAGTATTGCATAAATTTGAAAAGCCTTTTGTGGCGATCATCGGTGGTGCTAAGGTTTCTGATAAGATACTGATCATTGAAAACCTGCTTGAACGGGCAACTGATATCATCATTGGTGGAGGGATGGCCTATACTTTCTGCAAAGCGGAAGGCGGTAAAATAGGAAGCTCCCTTTGTGAAGATGACAGACTGGAAACTGCACTGGAAATCCTTAAAAAGGCGGAAGAAAAAGGTGTGATCATACACCTCCCTTCTGATTCTGTGATCGCTGATAAATTTGATGCCAACGCCAATACGTCCACCGCGCCTTCAGCTGCCATTCCCGATGGCTGGATGGGACTGGATATTGGGGTCAATGCCTGTGAGCAATTTGCCAATGTTATTAAAAGGAGTAAAACCATTTTATGGAACGGACCGATGGGCGTTTTTGAAATGGCCAAATTCCAACACGGAACTAAGTGCATCGCCCAATCCATTGCCGAAGCAACCAAAAATGGTGCTTTTTCATTGATCGGTGGTGGCGACAGTGTGGCGGCAATCAATCAATTTGGATTCCACGACCAGGTGAGCTATGTCTCCACAGGAGGCGGCGCCTTATTGGAAGTTTTTGAAGGAAAAGAGTTACCCGGCATTGCCGCCATTAAGAATGGTTAATTTTTTTATTCGTACTTCGCATCCCGCATTCGCGGGACTTCGCTGCGCTAAGCTTCGTGCCTCCTATGCAACCTTTTAACCAAATAGTATATCTTTAAACACCTAATATTTAAACCTACAATTCCATGAACTCTAAAAATCTCGGCATCATTATCGTAATAGGTCTGATCTTACTCCTCGGTGGTTGTGGCTGCAGTGGTTACAATACCATGGTTTCACAGGACCAGAATGTAAAAGGCAAATGGGGTAATGTACAGAGCGAATACCAACGAAGGTCTGACCTTATTCCAAACCTGGTAAGTACCGTTCAGGGCGCTGCTGATTTTGAAAAATCAACACTGACTGATGTGATCAATGCGCGTGCAAAAGCAACATCCACCACCATCGATCCTACAAACCTGACACCTGAAAGCATTGCCAAATTTCAACA
>JAHEEX010000136.1 GCA_024640465.1 Sphingobacteriales bacterium
GGGAGAAATGGCTGCATTGATCCGTTCTCTTTGTCCGGATATTTCGGTAGGTTTTGCGCACGGACAACTGGAAGGGCATGAATTGGAAGAACGCATTCTTGATTTTATTGATCGCAAATATGATGTACTTGTTTGTACCAATATCGTGGAGAGCGGAGTGGATATACCCAATGTCAATACCATTATAGTAAATAACGCACATCAATTTGGTTTAAGTGATCTGCACCAGTTGCGCGGACGTGTTGGCCGCAGCAATAAAAAAGCATTTTGTTACCTGTTGGCACCACCAATGAGTACATTGCCTTCAGACTCAAGGAAAAGATTACAAACCCTGGAGCAACACAGCGAACTGGGCAGTGGTTTCCAGATCGCTATGCGCGACCTCGATATCCGAGGAGCAGGCAATATGCTGGGCGGGGAACAGAGTGGTTTTATGGTCGAGATTGGTTTTGAAATGTACCAGAAGATACTGGACGAAGCCATACGTGAACTGAAACGTACCGAATTCCGCGAAGTATTTAAGGAAGAGATCAGCAGGGAAGATGATTTTGTAAAAGACTGTACCATTGATACCGACCTGGAGATCCTGATTCCGGATAATTATGTGGAAAATATTACCGAAAGGCTGACATTATATTATCGGTTGGATAATTGTGAAGATGAGGCAGCATTAGAGGCTTTTTATACGGAAATGAATGACCGGTTTGGGCCAGTTCCGCCTAAAGTGGAAGATTTGTTTACAACGGTGAGGTGCAGGAGAATGGCAGTAGGACTGGGTTTCGAAAGAATGGTATTGAAGCAGGATACCCTGCGTTGTTATTTTGTCAATAATCCGGATTCGCCTTATTTTGAATCTGAAGTATTTCAGGGCATTTTACAGTTTATTCAAACCCGCACTAATAAAGGAAAACTCAAGCAAGTGGGTAAAAATTTCATGTTGGTTGTGGAAGACATTGAAAATATGAAGCAATTACATGATTTACTTGAGTCCATGCATACCGATATCCTGAAAAAGAAGGAGCTGGTTTCCTGAAATAAATACTTCTTATAAATTTTTCTCTTTTCTATGCAACGGTTTGGATGATTTTAACTTCTCTTTTTACGGTTGATATGTATTATCTTAATTGTAAAATCAAACACTATGGCTGCCGAAACTTCTACAAATGATCTGCTTGGACAGGAATCCAATCCCACGTATATGCCAAATGGCGATGAGCGAACACTGGCAATACTTGTTCATGTCTTGTCCATCTTTTTCTGGATCATCCCCGGGCTTATCATATACCTCTTAAAAAAAGATGAGTCACCTTTTGTAGCAGAACATGCCAAAGAAGCGATGAATTTTCAATTAACCCTGACACTACTTTACATAGTATTAGCCATTTCCATTATTGGCATTATCTTTCTTTGGGTCCCCTATGTAATTCAACTTGTGCTATGTATTGTTGCAGCCATAAAGGCCAGTGACCTTAAATTATATAAATACCCCATGACGCTCAGGTTGATTAAGTAATCATCTTCGCGTTCTTAATTACTTCGCGGTTAAGCTTATAAGTCTCTTATCCAGATATTCCTGAAAGCAGTAGGGTTTCCATGATCCTGCAGGAAGATGGGTTCGCGGTCACTATGTTTTTTGTAAACAGGGGAGCCGATGTACTCTGTACTTCCCCAGATGGTGGTATTGTTTTGAACCAGTACACCGTTTTGTATTACGGTTATGCGTGCCTGTGATTTCAAACGTCCATCATCATAAAAACGAGGCGCAGTGAAAATAATATCATAGGTCTGCCATTCGCCAGGTGGTCTGCATGCATTAACCAATGGTGGTAATTGCTTGTACATGCTACCTGCCTGTCCATTTACATAGGTTTTATTATTGTAATTGTCGAGCACCTGTAATTCATATTTACCCATCAGGAAGATACCGCTGTTACCGCGGCCCTGACCATCTCCCTTCACTTCAGCCGGCGTCCTGAATTCTATATGCAGTTGACAATCGCCAAATCCCCTTTTGGTTTTAATGCCCCCTGATCCGCCTTTCACCACCATGGCACCATTTTCCAGGGTCCAGCCGATGGGCTGATTCTTATCTCCTTCCCAGTTGGAAAAATTTTTGCCATCAAATAAAATGAACGCATCACTTGGAGCCTCATGTGCTGTTTTGCCCGGGGTTACAACAGGGGCTTCCGGGGTATAATATTCGCTGATTTTAGGATCTCCTTTTGACCGGTCGATTTCCTGAGCGTTGCTGATCTGAAAAGAGGAAAGAAGTAAAAGAAAGAGTATGAAACGCATGAGATCTAGATTTTAGGAAGTTTGTAATTGTTGTGATATATCGGCTGAATCAGTTTATTTGCAGCAGGTTCATTGAAAGAACCTGTTTTTTTATCCCACTTCAATTTCATTCCGGTTTTATAGGCGATGTTACCCATCTGGCAAACCTGTGCCACAGTAGCACCAGCCTGGATAGGGGCCGCAAGTTGACTATAATTTCCAGACTTAACCGCATCAATAAAATTCCGGGTATGATTAGCCAACCCATCATCGGTTTTTTTCACTTCTTCCACGGTTTCCATACTCTTGCCTTCGGTAATTACTTTCCAGCCGCCACGATCCAGCACCAATGTGCCATTATTTCCTATATATGCGATGCCATGATCTTTTCCATAGTTGCCATTATTAATAGCCTGGGCATGTTCCCAGAGCATGATGAATTCGCCAAAATCATATACTGTAGCCAGTGTATCCGGCGTTTCTGCGGCATCATCAGGGTAGGCCATTTTGCCACCCGAAGCCATAACCGAAATGGGATCCTTTGCATTCATGCCAAGTAATGCATAATCCACGAGGTGTACGCCCCAGTCGGTCATAAGTCCACCAGCATAATCCCAGAACCAACGGAAATTAAAATGGAACCTATTTGGATTGAATTTTCTCATTTGTGCCGGGCCCAGCCATTTCGTGTAGTCTACACCGGCAGGTACTGCTTCATCAGGTTTAATTGGAATATTTTTCATCCAGCCCTGGTAGGCCCAGGTTTTTACCATACGTATCTTTCCGAGTTTGCCTGACTGCAGGAATTCAAGCGCTGATTTAAAGTGTGCATTGCTGCGTTGCCACTGTCCAACCTGAACGGCACGGTTATATTTTTGCTGTGCAGCAACCATTACCCGGCATTCTTCGATGGAATTAGCGATGGGTTTTTCAACATAAACATGTTTGCCGGCCTGGCAGGCTTCTACCATTTGCAGGCAATGCCAGTGATCAGGTGTACCAATTATCACCACATCAATATTCTTATCATCAAGAAGTTTTCGGTAATCGCCGTAGGAAGCTGCTTTCATGCTGAAGTTTTTTTCCAGGTCGGCAGATCTCTTAGATAATACGTTACTGTCTACATCACATAAAGCCGTGCATACAGTATCCGGATTGGCTTTCAGCATGGCATTCAAATCAGACCATCCCATACCATTAATACCAATAGCACCGATCCTGATTTTATCGGCCCGGAGATTTGATTTTGATAAGCCTGTTTTTAATGGCCCGGGCATGGATGAACTCATACTCCATCCGGCAGATAGTAAGGCTGCATTTCGGAGAAAGCGACGTCTTGAATCAGTCATGGCAAATATTTAAGCAGTTTCGTTGTGAGGAACAATTTACAATTTCTGCTTAAATATTAAACTGTGAAAAAGTATTTTATGTAAAAAAGGTAAAACAACGAAGTGTGGAAGGCAGGGGCTTATTTATATTTAATATCATTTTGGAGGGTTTGCACACGATCTGTTTCCGCAAGGTTTATTTCCATTGTAATGGTTTTCCCATCACCAGATAATTTGGCATTTTTATTTGTGTAATCTGTAATTTTTCCCGGCATGTGATAGATAGTGACATATTTCATGTCTCCCATCATGGTTTTCAGCATGCTTAAATCCATACCAGTAGAATCCTCTTTCCCATCTTCCCCACTGATTCCTTTCATAGCATCACCCATTCCAGCCATAGTAGTATCGTTGCAAATAAACTGTCCTTTCTTAAACGTATAAAAATCCATTTTTGGGGCTGTATAGCCACTGTCTTTTTTATTCCTCGCTGCCATTGCCTCATTAAGTGCTTTAATGTTGGCAAACCGGAAAGAAACGGTAAATATCATTTCTTCTTTCTTCACTCTCTTAACTTCACTGATACCGGGAATGGTTTCCAACTCTTTCCACATGGTTTCCAAAGAATCAAGCGCACCAAGGCCCTCCATGCCTTCGCCTTTATCTTTCAAACTGTCTGGCATCATTGTCTTTAACATATTGATCATATCCTTCATGCCACTCATATCCATGGTGGTCTGGAAGGTCCCGTTTCCTTTTTCTTCGAGGAATAATTCATCCGTCACATTAAAACATCCTGCTAATCCAAGAATACAGAGTGCGCTGATTGTATAGATAATCTTTTTCATGTGTTGGTTGAAATGGTATGGTAATATGTGTTAAAAGGGTCGATTTATGGATTCAGGATAACGATAATGCCCAGATTTTGTTACCCGATTTCCTTTGGTTATATAAAATTAATACAGTTTTATATAAGACAGGCCTTCTGCCGAATAAGTTGTTTATCCGGAAGAAGGCCTGTAACAAAGGTGCATTAAGGTTTACCAGTTTTGCTTGGCTGTACCCGCTTTGATAGCAGCAAGTGCCTTGGCTTCGCTTAACAAGGCTGTTAATTTATTGCCTTTACCGTCATTTCCCTGTGCGATGTAGCCGCCTTTAGCCGTACGACTAACAATAGCGTCCTGGATGGGTACATTTTTCTCTTTTGTCTTTACATTGTAAGCTGTGAGCATGTCTGAATTTGCCATGGTATGATTTTTAGGCTGTTTAAACGATGGTTAATTAAATATCAAGATTTGCGTATCGTGCGTGTGATTCAATAAACTCTCTCCGTGGTGCCACTTCATCGCCCATCAGCATGCTGAAGATGCGATCTGCTTCTGCCGCGCTTTCAATGGTTACCTGTTTCAATGTCCGGGAAGCCGGGTTCATGGTTGTTTCCCATAACTGGGATGCATTCATTTCACCCAAACCTTTATAGCGCTGAACATTTACACTGTCTTCCTTGCCGCCACCAAGTTTCTCCACATAGGCCCGGCGTTGTTCTTCGTTCCAGGCATATTGTTGTTCTTTTCCTTTTTTCACCAGGTAAAGTGGTGGTTGGGCGATGAATACATAACCCTGTTCCACCATTTCTTTCATATACCTGAACAGGAAGGTAAGAATAAGTGTGGCAATATGGCTACCATCGATGTCGGCATCAGTCATAATGATCAGCTTATGGTAGCGCAATTTTGACAGATCAAGCGCTTTAGGGTCTTCCACCGTACCGATTTTGACTCCCAATGCTGTGAACATATTGCGTATCTCCTCATTATCGTAAATACGATGTTCCATGGCTTTTTCCACATTCAGGATCTTACCCCTGAGCGGCAGGATGGCCTGATAATTTCTGTCACGTCCTTGTTTAGCTGTTCCACCGGCCGAATCACCTTCCACGAGGAAGAGTTCGCATTTATTGGGATCTCTTTCTGAACAGTCGGATAATTTGCCCGGCATACCGCCCCCTGTTAGAACGGTTTTCCTTTGAACAAGTTCGCGGGCTTTTCTGGCTGCGGCCCTGGCTTGAGCGGCCAGTATCACTTTGTTGATGATGCTGCGGGCTTCCCGTGGATTTTCTTCCAGGTAAGCTTCAAGGGCACGGGAAACAGTTGTATCTACAATACCTATTACTTCCGAGTTACCCAGTTTGGTCTTGGTTTGACCTTCAAACTGAGGTTCCGGCACTTTCACTGAAATAATAGCGCTCAGGCCTTCCCTGAAGTCATCTCCTTCCACTTCCACCTTCGATTTCTCAAACATCCCCTGCTTTTTGCCATATTGCTGGAATACCCTGGTAATGGCCCTCCTGAAGCCGGCCACATGGGTACCGCCTTCAATGGTGTTGATGTTGTTTACGTAAGAGAAGATATGCTCATTATAACAGTCGTTGTAATTGATGGCTACTTCAACAGCCACATTGGTCTCGGGGTCATGTCCTTCCATATAAACGACAGCAGGGATAAGGGAAGTCCTTTTCCCGTTCTGATCAAGCATTTCAACAAATTCTACTATACCGCCTTCGCTGTAGAATACTTTCTCATAAATCTTACCCGCTTCGTCTTTTTCTCTTTCATCTGTAAGGACAATCCTAATTTTTCTGTTCAGGTAAGCCAGTTCACGCAGGCGGCTTTCGAGGATATCCTTGTTATAAATACCTGAAGTAAAGATTTCCAGGTCTGGCCAGAAATGTACCGTGGTTCCGGTTCTTTCACTGATTCCTGTTTCCCTTACCGAGTATTGGGGAACACCTTTCCTGTATTCCTGCTCAAATACCTTGCCCTCACGTTCCACAGTTACCTGTAAAAGGGAACTAAGTGCGTTTACGCAACTTACACCCACACCGTGCAAACCGCCGGAAACTTTGTAAGTATTCTTATCAAACTTACCACCTGCATGCAGTACGGTCATTACCACTTCAAGCGCACTCCGGCCTTCTTTCAGGTGAATTCCTGTAGGGATACCCCGTCCGTCGTCTTTTACCGAGATGGAGTTATCCTCATGAATGATCACATCGATGTTCTTGCAATAACCAGCCAGGGCTTCATCAATCGAGTTATCAACTACTTCGTATACAAGGTGGTGAAGGCCCTTAACGCCGATATCACCGATATACATGGCGGGTCTTTTTCTTACCGCTTCAAGTCCTTCCAGCACCTGGATACTGTCGGCTCCATAACCTTTGGCCGATGCTTCCAATATCTCTTTAGTTTCTGTAGTCATAAGATCGTCGGAAATCAATTTGTTTTACATTGTTTAGAAGTCTGCAAAACTACTAAAATTGAGCCTTTTGGGCAATTTTAAATGGTTAAAATGAGCCCATTTTTAAAGATAATGTCCACATTCCCCGAAGGCCTTCTTCAGGGGCAAAATTGGCGCTTGCGGGCAAAAGGTGCTATCTTTGCAAATCCATGTTTGATTCTCCAGATATATTGGCCATTGCGCATAATCAGCCGGTAATGGTTGAGGAGTTGGATTTGCTGCAGGAAAGGGAAAAACAGATTCCCGGCACCTGGCAGTATACCATCCGCCGATACCGGAAAAACCCCCATTGGGCCCTGGAGGATACAGGTATGCTGGTCTATCATTTTCAGGAAAAAGATCCCTCAACAAGGCATATTGAACTAAAATTTTGCCTGGCTGGAAATTCTTATTGCCTGGAGAAAGATATTGACTGCGACCTATGCAGAAAAACCGGATCGAATAACTGTGAACATAAGATACCCTCCCTTGACGTCCTGCATTTTCGATTTGAACCCATTCACCTGGCGCATTTTGTAAAAGGGCATAAGAGAAAATCACAGGCCGATGAATTGCTGAATTTCCGGCATGCTGAATCATTTTCAAAGGTTGTTCCACTTTGTAATAAGATCCGGATGACACTGGAGGCTTTGCTGAACAATACCTATACCGATACCCTGGAAAATATATTCATCAACGCCCAAACACAGATCCTGCTTTTATATACCCTTGAATGCATGTTCAGTTCAAGGGAGAAAGAAGAAGTGGAGGAAGTGCCTGCCTGTAAATTTTTGGCTAACGAAAATGACCGGGATAAGATCATTAAAGCAAGGGAGATTCTCATTCAGCATATTGGCGATCCGATTACGATTAAAGAATTGAGTCGGAAAGTTGCCATCAATGAGTGTTACCTGAAAAAAGGCTTCAAAGTATTATTTGGATCCACCATTTTTGATTTTTACCAGGACCAGCGCATGGAGCATGCAAAATTCCTCTTATATGAAAAAGGAAGAACTGTTTCCGAAGTTTCCGCTTCTTTGGGATATTCATCCATCTCTCATTTCTCCACTGCTTTTAAAAAGCACACAGGACTAAAGCCCTGCGAATTACTTGTAAAATAAATTTCCTCATTTCGACAGATGGTTTTCCTTAATTGGTAATTCATCAGAATCAGTAACCTGCAATTTTGTTGCTAAATCTGAAACTGATGAGAAAGATATTTCTGCTTCTGAACCTTGTATTCATTTTTCAATCCATATTACCGGCACAGGATAAATCAACAGACAGTGTAAAGCCGGCACATAAATATCTTCCGGAGATCACCGTAGTTGGGCTTGGCAGTAAAAGCGACATTCAGCAATTGCCTGAAATTGTGGGCACCAGTATTTACGCAGGAAAGAAGAATGCGTTGATTGTTATGGATAATGTACAGGGAAACGTTGTTACAAATACCATGCGACAGGTGGTTGCCAAAGTGCCCGGAATTCAGATCTGGGAAAGCGACGGAAGCGGGATCCAGATAGGCATTTCGGCCAGGGGCCTGAGCCCCAACCGCAGCTGGGAATTTAATGTAAGGCAGAACGGATATGATATTGCCGCTGATCCTTATGGATATCCTGAAGCGTATTACAATCCCCAATTACAGGCAGTTCAAAGAATTGAAATCGTACGTGGGCATGGATCCCTTCAATACGGCCCCCAGTTTGGCGGGATGGTTAATTATATCCTGCGTAATGGCAGTGAAATTAATAAGCCGCTGGCCTTTGAAACACAGCAGACAATAGGCAATAACGGATTATTTAATTCCTATAACGCCATTGGAGGAGAAACGAAAAAGTATCATTTCTATGCATATTTCGATCACCGCAATGCAGATGGCTGGCGCGAGAATGGCCGCTATTATAATAATTCCGGCTTCGCCACTTTTACATACAAATTCAATCCAAAATTCTCTTTGACCACAGAGTTGATGCGCTATAATATGCGCAGCCAGCAACCGGGAGGGCATACTGATTCAAGCTTTATGGCAGATGCACAAAAAAGTTTCCGCACCAGAAACTGGTTCGATATCACCTGGAATACGGCTGCTGTAATTGCCAATTACCGCATCAATGACCATCAGCGGATAAATGTAAAACTCTTTGGGATACTGGGTGATCGTAACAGTGTCGGCTACCTGCGGGCCATTAATATAAAAGATTCCATCAATAAGTCAACAGGAGAATACAATAACAGGACCATAGATATTGATCAATACCGCAATGCCGGCCTGGAAGCCCGTTACCTGGGCGATTACAAACTGTTTGGGAAGAGCCATTCCCTGGCCGCAGGATTCCGTTATTTTAAGGGCACTACCCTTCGTTTCAGGGATGGTGTGGGTACTACCGGTACCGAATACACGATTGACAGGGTTAACCCGGTTTGGCCTAAGGATATTGATTATCATACAACTAACTCGGCAGTATTTCTCGAAAATATTTTCCGGATCAGCGATAAGTTTTTGATCATTCCGGGGCTTCGTTATGAGTATATCCAGGCAAAGGCCTCCGGCCGGAACGGGTATACAAGCAGCGGAACAGAGATCATTTTACAAAACCAGGAGCGGGGTCGGGGATTCTTACTTGCCGGCATTGGGTCTGAATATCATGTGAGTTCAAAAACAGAATTGTATGCCAATATCACCCAGGCATACAGGCCTATGCAGTTTGCCGATCTTACAGCCCCGCCT
>JAHEEX010000137.1 GCA_024640465.1 Sphingobacteriales bacterium
GTGGCCTGTCTAGTGATGAAGCGAAACGCCGCATAATCAAATATGGATACAATGAAATTGCCAGTGAGAAACCATTGTCGCCATTTCGGCGAATCTGGCTGAATATTAAAAACCCATTGGTTATTCTGTTGACTACGCTTGGCGTAATATCTTTTCTGACGGGCGATCTGCGTTCGGCAGTGGTTGTTTTTATGATGGTCTTTTTAGGAATTGTGTTGCGCTATATACAGGAAAAGCGGGCTGATAAGGCATCGGAAAAGTTGAAAGCGATGGTGAGTACCCACGCTACCGTATTTCGGGATGGTAAGGAAATGGAAATTCCGCTCAAAATTCTCGTCCCCGGAGACATCATCCGATTGGGATCGGGAGATATGGTGCCGGCTGATGTAAGGGTACTCACAGCCAAAGATCTTTTTTTAAACCAGTCGGCATTAACCGGTGAGTCCATGCCAGTGGAGAAGAATGCAGATATTACTGCTGTTGAAAATGAAAATCCATTGGAGGCAAATAATATCTGCTATTTGGGTTCCAATGTAGAAAGTGGAACAGCAACGGCCATGGTGCTCTCAACGGGTGATAATACCAACTTTGGCGCACTGGCGGCACAAATAGTTGGACAGCAGGAGTCAACCAGTTTTGATAAAGGCATCAACAGGTTTACCTGGTTAATGATCCGGTTTATAATGATCATGGTGCCTGCCGTTTTCCTGATCAATGGTTTCAGCAGGCACAACTGGCTGGAAGCTTTTCTTTTTGCCCTGGCGGTTGCTGTTGGCCTCACGCCTGAAATGCTTCCCATGATTGTTACTGTAAACTTATCAAAGGGTGCGATTTCCATGTCGCGCAAAAAAGTAATCGTAAAAAGACTCAATGCAATTCAGAATTTCGGGGCAATGGATGTGCTCTGTACGGATAAAACAGGCACGCTTACAGAAGGCAAGATCGTACTGGAATTACACCTAGATGTAAAAGGCGAACCAAGTCAGAAAGTACTTGATTATGGATTTCTAAATAGTTATTACCAGACCGGGCTCAGGAACCTGATGGATAAGGCGATCCTGGATCACGAAGAACTGGAAGAAGGATTGGGCGTAAAGGATAAATACAGTAAGATTGATGAAATACCCTTTGACTTTATCCGGAAACGCATGTCGGTTATTTTAGAGGATAAGCAGGGATTGAATATCTTAATTTGTAAAGGAGCTGCAGAAGGGGTAATGGAACTTTGCAGCCAGGTGGAGATCAATGGTGTGGTTGAGAAGATGACACCGGAACTTCATGTTAAAAGCATGGAGAAAGTTGGCTGGCTGAATGGCCAGGGTTTCAGGGTTGTTGCACTGGCGTATAAAACTATGGAAGGTGCCCCGGATGAACCGGTCTATGCAGTAAAAGATGAGACTCAATTAGTATTACTGGGTTTTCTATGCTTTTTGGACCCGCCAAAAGATTCAGCAACTGAAGCGCTAAAACGCCTTTCTGCATTAAAAGTTGATGTCAAAATCCTTACCGGGGATAATGAGACTATAACGGCGTATATCTGTAAAAAGGTAGGTGTTCCTATCGTAGAAGGAATTTTACTGGGTGCGCAAATTGAACAGATGGATGATGCAGCATTGGCTGCGGCCGTTAATAAATATAACGTGTATGCGAGACTGGTACCTGTTCACAAATAGCGGATCATACAGGCCCTCAAGCAAAACGGGCATGTAACCGGTTTTATGGGTGATGGCATTAATGATGCTCCTGCTTTGAAAGTGGCCGATGTCGGAATCTCTGTAAACAGTGCTGTTGATATTGCCAAAGAATCTTCTGATATTATTTTGCTGGAAAATAACCTGCTAGTTTTGGAACAGGGTGTAATTGAAGGACGCAGGGTTTTTGGAAATATTATCAAATACATTAAAATGGCGGCGAGTTCCAATTTTGGCAATATGTTCAGTGTGGTAGGCGCCAGTGCTTTTCTGCCTTACTTACCTATGCTCCCTATCCAGGTGTTAACCAATAATCTTTTATATGATTTTTCTCAAACTACCATTCCAACTGACAATGTAGATGCCGACTGGTTGATCAAGCCCCGAAAATGGGCCATAAGTGAGATTCAGCGTTTTATTTTGTATATCGGCCCTATCAGTTCTGTATTTGACTATATTACTTTCTTTGTATTATGGCATTTCTTCGATTGCAGGAATAACCCAGCTTTGTTCCATACAGGATGGTTTGTTGAATCTTTATTTACGCAAACCCTGATTATACATATTATTCGCACAAATAAAATTCCCTTTATCCAAAGTCGCGCAAGCTGGCCGCTCATCCTGACGTCTTTGGTTATTGTTTCTGCAGGCGCCTGGCTAACAGTTTCACCTTTGGCTGAAACTCTTGGGTTTGTTAAACTTCCCTCATTATACTGGTTATGGCTGGCGGGTATACTAATCGGTTATGTAACATTAACGCAGCTGGTTAAATACTGGTTTAACAAAAAATACAGTGGACAATAGTTTGTACATAAAATAAACCGGACATGCAAAATATGCCACAAAGATGTCCAGGCATATTACTAAATGCTTATGAGTTGAAGTCTTGAACTGATCTGAAGGACACAGTTATTTACATGCCCTTTCACAATGCTTTAAGTTATTTTTGGGGAGAAGGAATTATCTTCCATTTGCACGCAACACGGTAATTTCTTTTTTGATCTGATCATCATACGTCTTCTTTACGATATAATTCCACTGCCGTTCCGGAACATCTACATAAAAAATGTCATTGAGTTTATGGTTCTTTACGGCATCCTGCAATTCTTTGGGGACCATTTCTTCACCGAAGAACCAGCCGGTATCGCCATGTGTTGTGTTACCGTCCATGGTATATTCATCGGAGAGTTTTTCCCAGGAAACACCATCAGCATGTTTTTTCAGGATTACTTTTTTAAGCTCGTCTATTTCAGATTTGGATAATGACCCGCCGTCAAGGAAAATATAGCTGCACCGGTAATTTACTGTTTCTGTAGCTTCAATTACCTTATATGTGACATAACCAACAGAAAAGACATCACCTTTATTTTGTTTCAGTAAGCGCTTATCGATGAGGGTAGTATCCCTGCCGTAAGACAAATAAAGTAAGGTTGGTTTTAGCGGGGCATTGGCGTCGATGAATTTTTGGGCCTGGGGCACCGTAGTGATTTTTTCAAATTGCTCCCTTACAGTTAATTGTGCGAAAGTGGGGATTGAAAAAAACAGGAAAAAAGCCAGGAGATTATTTCTCATATCTTTATTTTAATCTTTGTTATAAATAGACCCTTTGCATTATTTAGCGGGTTACTGATACATGTACGAAGATACAATTATCTGAGGGAATTAACAGAAACGTGCTACTTTGTAACAGGAAACTACTGAACGGAAAGTTAACAAAATCAAAATATTTTTGCTAATATTCAAAACTTATATCATTTAAATCCATTAATGAAATGCAATCAGTTAAGATTGAAGATTTAAAGTCTGTAATAGCATTAAAGGACCTGCCAGATGAGCATCTTCAATGGATCATCGACCATGCTGAATATCACGAATATGCTGATGGTGAACTTATAGCCAAATATGGGGAACCCGCCGAAATAATGTGGATATCACTTGCCGGGAAGGTGGCATTTTATATGTACATAAATGGGCGGCAGGTTTATTTTTTCACTTTTGAAAATAATAATGTAACCGGCGGTATTGGCGGACTGATGCCTTATTCCAGGATGAAAACATATCCTGGCTATTCCTATGCACTGGGAGAGGTTAAGCTCCTGCGCATACACAAAAAATACTTTGAAGAACTGGAACATTTAAATCCGGATTTTATTCAAAAGTTGATCGGTTACATGACGGAAAGAGCCAAGGTATTTGCAACAACACAGCTGCAGCACGAAAAAGTAAATGCACTGGGGAACCTTGCTGCAGGTATTGCACATGAAATGAATAATCCTGCAGCTGCAATCAGCGGGATATCTGATGATTTAAAGAAACGGCTTACGCTCAATTACGAACTCACTAAAAAACTGTTGCAATGTAAAATCGCACCAGAACACCTGCATGTCATCAGATTGTTGGTAGAACAAAAAGAAAATGAAAAAGATGCTACCCGTAAAATGACAACTATGCAACGCATGGAAAATGAAGATGCGTTAGAGGATTGGCTCGAAGAAAATGGGATATCAAAAAGGCAAATGGCAGAGACCTTTTCTGAAATTGGTTTTTCAACGGAAGACCTTGTTTTTATTCGAAACGAAGTTGGTCCGGAATCATTTATTGAGGTGATACCCTGGCTCGAAAACCTGATCAGTTCGCAAAAAATAATAAAGGATCTCGCAGATGCTTCAGAAAGGATTTCTAATTTAGTTAGTGCTATAAAAAGCCATGTCCATATGGACAGGACCAATGATCTGCAACCCACAAATATTCACCAGGATATCGAAAATACGATAACCCTTTTGGGTTTTAAAATCAGGGAAAAGAATATTGAAATAAAAAAGGCTTTTGTGGAAGGATTACCCGAAATCCCTGCATTTGTTGGTGAGCTAAACCAGGTATGGACAAATTTATTGGATAATGCCATTTTTGCTGTCGGGAAAAATGGCGAGATATCCATTGAAACATCCCGGGATGATAAAAATGTAACAGTATCTATCATTGATAACGGAGGGGGTATACCTCATGATATACTTTCACGTATTTTTGATCCATTCTTCACTACAAAAAAAGTAGGGGAGGGTACAGGTATTGGACTTGATATTGTTAGTCGTATTGTAAAGAATCACCATGGCGACATAAAAGTTGAATCCTGGCATGGGCGGACAGTATTTTCAGTTTCCATTCCGATAGTACAAACAATAGTTTCGCATTAAATAAGATAAAAGAATAACATCGATCATGAAACTTCCTTATATAATAATAGTTGACGATGATGAGCAGGTTCTTCGGGCCATTCAGCGCGATATCCGGAATGAATACAGGGATGAGTACAAAATTGCAGCAACACAATCTGCCAATGAGGCAATGGATTTGATCAAAGAATTAAAGCTTAAGAATGATGTGGTAGCCTTAATTATATCTGATCAGCGGATGCCTGAAATGGAAGGGATAAGTTTTTTAGCATTAGCGAATGAGATTTTCCCGGACGCCCGTAAAGTGTTGCTCACCGCATATGCTGATATTGAAGCTGCCATCAAAGCCATTAATCATGTGAAACTTGATTATTATCTGCAAAAACCCTGGCATCCCCCGGAAGAAAAACTTTTCCCGATTATAAATGATTTGTTGAACGAATGGCACGCTTTATATAAACCTGACCCTGATGCTATCCGGATTATTGGGTATCAATGGTCACCAAAATCTCATACGCTCAAAGAATTTCTTTCCGGAAACCTGGTGCCGTTTATCTGGATGGACATTGAAAATAACCCTGATGCAGAAAAATATATCACCAGTGCTAGGGTAGATAATGCAGAACTCCCACTGGTTGTTTTGAAAGATGGACATTTCCTTGCAGATCCATCTTTAGCAGAACTTGCAGAAAAGGTGGGACTACAACAAAAGGCCATCAAGGATATGTATGATGTCCTGATCATTGGTGCAGGGCCAGCCGGACTTGCGGCATCCGTGTACGGTTCCTGTGAGGGGCTCAAAACGCTGCTCATTGAAAGGAGTAATCCGGGCGGTCAGGCAAGCAGCAGTGCCCGTATTGAAAATTACCTGGGCTTTCCTACCGGTCTTTCAGGGCCTGAACTTACACAGCGGGCCATTGCACAAACTCTTCGTTTTGGCACAGAAATTTTGACGCCGCAGGAAGTGAAAAATATCACTGTTAAAGATGGGTATAAGATAACCGAGCTGATGGATGGTTCAGCCATTCACAGTAAAGCCATTGTGATAGCAACCGGGGTTGCGTATAAAAAACTGGAAATACCCGGTATAGACAAATTTACCGGGGCAGGTGTTTATTATGGTGCTGCTGCTGTAGAGGCTAAAGCCTGCCGGGATGAAAAAATCTATATAGTTGGTGGAGGAAATTCGGCCTGCCAGGCGGCAATGTATATGAGTAAGTTTGCCAGCGAGGTTAATATCATTATCAGGAAAGAAGCTCTTTCTCAAACTGCTGCCCATTACCTGGTAGAAAATATCAGTCAAACGCCAAATATCAACGTAATAGTAAATACAGACGTTATCTCTTGTGGCGGTACATCCATACTGGAAACCATTACCCTTAAAAATGCTGTTACAGGGGAAGAAAAAACCGTACCTGCAAAAGCTTTATTTATTTATATCGGAACTAAGCCGGGGACAGACTGGTTAAAGGAAATTGTTTTGAAAGAATCCAATGGGTTTATATTATCCGGTACTGAATTAATGAAAGATAATTTGTTCCACACAACCTGGAAATTAAAGAGAGAACCCTATTTGCCTGAGACGAGTGTCCCGGGAATTTTTGCATCAGGAGATGTACGTTATGGAGCAATGACGGGCATTTCTGCCGCTGTTGGAGAGGGGTCGATGGCAATTCGTTTTGTACGGAAATATTTGCAGGAAATGTAAGAGGTAAATTGATTTCATTATTATTTTTTATCCGTAAATATTTTTTTTAGGATTAAGTATTTAAAATGCAAAGCCTTATTACAAGGTTGTTTTACCTTATTGTCTTGTGTTAAAAAAACTAACAATAATAATCATTACTCACGTGTGGGAGTGGAAGAGAGAATACATCCTCCCCCTAAAACCTGAGTAAGTGTAAAGCTTAAAATTCACCCCCTCCAGAGGGGGACAATACTTCTCCAAATCTTTCTTATAAAATTCAAAGATCGCTTTTAAAAACATTGCGGGGAACGGCTGTTATGTCCCCCTCTGGAGGGGGAAAGTCACGGAGGCATTGAATACTCATTCTATAGGGGGAGGACAATGATAGTTTAATCACACAATAGAATTACAGGTATCTCTTAATAATGACATAAAGCCGGGCAGAATTATCAGTTTACGAATAGATTCTATTTCATTTCGATAAATACTGAAAAGAATAATTTAATCAATCGGTACAAATAGAGGGAGTGGGTAATGTCTAAACAACCCTACAGCAATTTTGCTAATGTAGTCTAAATGGGTAATCCTATTGTGTTTATATGTTTTGATCCTTTTTTAAGTTTATAGAAAAGCACAATTAATAAATTTTACTTTGTTGGCGGTTGTCAATAACAAAATGTGTGTTATAAGCATATTGCACATTCGGAAGGATGATTTGATTATTTAAGCCTTCTTTAATCAACTTATAACCAACCTGAGAAAGGTCATCAGATAAAATCACTACTAAGCGGCATTAAAAAAAGTTAGCTACTCAAATCGCATTTACAATTATCGCCTTCCTGCTAAAACATTCAATTGCCTCGTGGAGTTTCTGATTAATAAATCGGTTGTGAGGACCCTGGTTTCAAAAGATGTTACCGGCCTTTTGCTTTCAATAAGTTGTAATAAAAGCGTGGTTGCTATTTCTCCCATTTCAAAAGCCGGTTGCCTGATTACGGATAATGGCGGGTCAAGTAGTTCCGTTAGGTCGGTATTGGAAAACCCAAGCAGGCCCATATCACCAGGCACATCAATCCCTTTGACTTTAAAAATTCGAAGGCAATTAGTAGTTAATTTATCTGCCAGGGCAAAAACTGCATCAGGCTTTTGTTTCAGATTTAATAATTCGTCCACCACCTTTTCAACTTCAGATACGATCATGCCGCCATGTTGGCAATACTTTACCAGTTTATCATCGAACTCGATGTCGTGGTCCTGTAAAGCCGCTTTATAACCAGCCAGCCGTTCTTTTGTAATCGACAAAAGGGCGGGGTTGGAAACTGTGGCGATTCTTTTATAACCACTATTTATTAAATGGACGGTTGCTTCATAGGCGCCTTTAAAATTATCCGCAATTACTTTATGGGTATCTATTTCACTTACAATCCGGTCAAAAAATACAATGGGCATTCCCTTTTGATGTAATTCTTTTAAAAAACTGAAATCCGTTGTTTCTGTGGAAATGGAAATAATCAGTCCGTCGATGGACCTGGAAGTCAGGTATTGCAAATTAAGGACCTCCCGGTCAAATGATTCCCTGCTTTGCGCAATGATCACATTATAGCCATTATTATAAGCAATTGATTCGATCCCATTAATTGTTTGGGAGAAGTAGCTGTTGGCTATTTCACAAACGATTACCCCAATTGACCTGCTTCGTCTTTCTTTCAGGCTCAGTGCAATAGGATTGGGATGGTAATTATTTTTTTCAGCATAGTCAAGTACCATTTTTTTGGTTTCGGCACTTATCTCGTAACTGTCTCTCAATGCCCTTGAAACAGTGGAAGTGGACAAGCCCAGGGCTTTTGCAATGTCTTTTATGGTCAGGGCTTCAAACTTCATACACAATCATTTCAAAACGGTCTGTTTTTGCGGGTTTTATGATGCTTAAAGTTACTTTTTTTTGGACATTACTGAAATTCCATTTTTCCACGGCAAACAACACTATAATCCTTATTTAATGGACTATTCTCACTATTCTTCTCTCATTTTCGTGGTTTAAAATCATATCAATAATTAATTACTTACATGTAAAACTCTTTTTATTTGAAATGAACAGTTTCGGTTATCGTTGCCGGGAACGATTGCGTAAAAAAATACCTCCAAAATGCCCTATAACCGTAAACTTCTATGTAGACTTGTTATTGATTGCAAACTGTGAAATACTTTTTTAAGTTTTTTTAGTGTTGCAGTTGATTAGAGATTTGCCTGTCGTATGAAAGTGAAGCATTGCCGATCTTATATGTATACCTCCATTTTTTGATTGTATGAGAAATCAATACGACCAAAGATATAACACCGGCTTTTCGTTTTTCCTGCACACAGCAATATCTCCCGTTCGTTAATGGTGAGCAATAGATCGTCAGTAGATCTGAAAAAAATACAAACCAATAGAACCAAAATTGCTATAAACAGCATATAATTCAGCGGAGCTGTAATTGAATATTGTACAGGTGTTTATAAAAACTGCTATATGATCAAATTTTTTAAGACTTTAGGGTTTTGCATATTTTTTATTATCTGCATTAGCCCGAGTTCAGCATTTGCACAGGGGAAAAAATTGACAGGTACTGTCATTTCAACAGAAAACAACAAGCCGCTTGCCGGAGTAACTGTTTCTGAAAAAGGAACCAAAGTAGCAACAGTAACTGATCAAAATGGTGTTTATAAAATCAATGTTGGGAACAATGCAACTACATTGATTTTTACCAATACTTCTTATACAACCGTTGAAGTAGCCATTGGTGATAAATCCGTAATTGATGTAAAGCTTGAGCCGGAAACCAAAGCAATGGCTGATGTAGTGGTCATTGGTTATCAGACTATCAGAAGAAAAGACTTGCTGGCTTCGGTATCATCTGTTACGGCAAAAGACCTGAAAGATGTTCCGGTGAATTCTGCAGGGGAGGCCTTAAACGGGCGCCTTGCCGGTGTAACTGCAACAACTGCGGAAGGATCGCCGGATGCAGAGATACGGATCAGGGTACGCGGTGGTATGTCAATAACCG
>JAHEEX010000138.1 GCA_024640465.1 Sphingobacteriales bacterium
GCAAAGTCAGCCTCGATCTGGTAGTCGATATCATCTGCATGTGGATTATTCACCCAATAGCCGGATGCAGGGGCTTTGATCCCGTTCAGGATATTATATCTGCCGGCCTGGTTGGCGTGCCAGAGCATATATCCCGCTTTCGCATAGGCATTGGCGAAAGAATCTAAAGGGGCATTAATACCATATTTTTCCATAACCTCTACAAAAGTGAGGTCCATATACAAATCATCATACAATCCGGGGTTTTCAACCATGGCTTTTCTAAGGTAACCATCATACCATTCCAGTGGCTGATGATCACCGATCATAGTTCCATTGAACCTGAATTCAACAGGGCCGCCAAATGTTACACCGATGGTTTGGCCGGCCCAACCGCCTTTGATCTTATTTTTTAATGCTGAGCTTTGAATGGAAAATTGCTTAGGTGAAATGGCTTTATTAGCCTGGGCCAGTACGGCAGGGGTGTAAAACAAGTACCCGATGTAAAAAACAATGATGGCAAACCAAGTGTGCATATAAAAATGTTGATGTAATTGAGAAAGATTTTACCTTAAGGTCTGTAATCAATTATTACATTGAATTTACATTAATTTTCGAACCGTTTTTCTAAATCAATAAATATGAAGCTGAAACATTTTTTGATCCTTATTATTTTCATCGTTCCGGTTCAAGTCATCAGCCAGACGAAATCGGCTAAGAAATCACCTGTTTTAGCGGAAGCTGCTCCGGAATCGGTGGGGGTATCATCTGCAAGACTCTCGCGTATTGACCAGGTTTGTAATGATGCCATTCAGAATGGGGATATTCCCGGTGTTGTTGCACTGATGGTCAGGAATGGTAAAATTATTCACTGGAAGGCTTATGGTATGGCCGATAACCAGGCTGGCAAAGTGTTAAAGCGCGATGATATCTTTCGTATTGCTTCTCAATCCAAAGCCATCACTGCAACTGCGGTAATGATGTTATGGGAGGAGGGCAAATTCAGGCTTGATGACCCGATATCCAAATACATTCCGGAATTTAAAAATGCCCAGGTGTTGAAGTCGTTCAATTATGCAGATACTACCTGGACGGGAGAGCCGGTAAAAACAGAAATCACCATACGGCATCTGCTGACACATACTTCGGGTATTGGTTATGGTGTGATTGATGGAGATGAGCGGTTCAAACTAATGTATAAAAAGGCCGGCGTTACTGATTTGTTTACAACAGAAAAAATTACTATTGAAGAAAGTGTGAAAAAGCTGGCGAAGTTACCCTTGCATCATCAACCCGGTGAAAAGTTTACTTACAGTGAAGGTCTTGATGTGTTAGGTTATTTCATTGAAGTGGTTTCCGGAATGTCTTTTGATGCGTTTTTGAGGTCACATATTTTTGATCCATTGGGAATGAGCGATACGCGTTTTTATCTGCAGGACGAAAAGGCCGGACGATTAGTGACTGTCCAGCAAAAAGTGGATGGCAAATGGACAAAATATCCGGTGACATTTTATGATACTGACTATCCGGTAAAAGGGGCGAAATCTTTTTATTCAGGTGGTGCTGGTTTATCGAGTACAGCAAAAGACTATGCCAGTTTTCTTCAAATGTACCTGAATGGGGGAGAGTATAACGGAGTCAGGTTATTGAGCCGCACCACTATCGAAGTTATCATGTCCAATCAGATTGGAAATATCTGGGGCGAAAGCCCGGATAATGTGTATGGACTGGCGTTTGGGTTAGTTACGGGCAAAGGGGCCGCAAAAGGTGGTTCAGGAAGTGAAGGAACATTTGACTGGGGCGGGTATTTCAATACACAATATTTTGCTGATCCAAAAGAGAAAATTATTGGTATCCTGATGAAGCAAACACAGGGGGATGTAAAAGACAACACCGGCTGGAAGGTTCGTCAGTTAACGGGGCAAACGATTGATGACTGAATATATTTATGGAAAGCCTTTTCAATTCCTGTAAAGAACCACTTTTCTGAAAGCCACTTCTGCGCCTTCAGCCTGCAGGGCAATCTGTCCTTCGGAGGCTGTACAATCAAATCCATCATTGACTAATATATCATTCACCCAGACTTTAATGGAATTCCCTTTACAGATTATTTTCATTTTATTCCATTCGCCTAAGGGTTTTTCTGATCCGTCTGTGAGATTGAGAATCCGTCTTTCTTTTCCTTCAGTTACACCCCAGTCCTCTTTTTTACCCCTTCTTTTTTCCATGTCAACCACAGAAATATTTTCCCCGATGCACCAGAAATCACCAGCGTTTTGATGCATCATTTGTACCTCAATGGACTTGGGAAACATTTTATACAGGATTCGAGGAGTGGATGCATGTACCAATACTCCGCAATTTCCAGGTTTACCTACAAATCTGTATTCAACCTCCAATGTATAATCTTTATACTTTGCATCCGTAATGATATGACCGTTGGGAATACCCATACTGATCAATTCATGATTTCGAATCAGAAAAGGACTAATGGCATTTTTGTTGGTATCCATTTCTGGCACATCAATATGCCAGCCATTCAAATCATTTCCGTTGAAAAGGTTAATGGATGAATTTGCAGATGACGGCGGCCGCTGGCAATTCACCAATGTAAGAGAAAGTATACATACAAACATAAAAGACCTCATGATGAAGAATTATCTATGTAAGTTATGTGTTTGGCATAAAAAAGTCCGCTATTTGCGGACTTTTGTGGAGAATATCGGAGTCGAACCGACGACCTCTTCCCCGAATGCTTTCGGGGCATGCAAGCGCTCTAGCTCTGCGATATCAGCCAATCAATATATTTTCTGCTTTTCTTATTCTTAATGCGTATTTCCTCTTTATGGGCTTCCTCACGGCTGGAAAATGATGCCTTATAGCAATACGACCAGTCAACTGCTTTTGAAGTGTATTCGGATAGTCCAGTGTTGTGTTCCTGAAGTCTCTTTTCAAGATCAGAACTATAGCCAACATAGTACCGATCCAGCTTTTCACTATAAATAATATATACCCAATACATAAAAAATAACCCGCATGTTTGCGGGTTTTGTGGAGAATATCGGAGTCGAACCGACGACCTCTTGCATGCCATGCAAGCGCTCTAGCCAGCTGAGCTAATTCCCCAAACGGGACGCAAATATACCATGCTGCTTTCTTATATCAAAATCCTTTTAAACCTTGCAACTTAGCGGTTAATTATTTTAATTCCCCGGCCTTTTATACCGTATCGGTGGCGCAGGTTCTTTTTTAAGCTCGATGCCTTTTGTTGGCATCAGCTTAAGTGTTTCCTCAACTGCTTTTTCCAACTGCGGATCCCTTCCCTGGTTGATGGCTTTTGGGTCCATAAAAACTTCTACATCAGGGGCAATGCCTTTTCCTTCAACATCCCATTCCCCATCAGTATTAAAGAATCCGCCACGAGGGGCTACCATTCTGCCACCATCAATAAATGGAGGAGTATCCCAGGTACCAACCAGCCCGCCCCAGGTTCTTGTACCAATTAAAGGCCCGATCTTCATTTTACGAAACATATACGGTAAGAGGTCGCCACCAGATCCGGCATTTTCATTAATGATCATCACTTTAGGCCCCCAGATGCCGGCCATTGGCGTTGTGGACACATTGTTACCTTCAACGCGGTTGTTGAAATATCCTTGTAATTGCCGGCTCATGATGTCTATCATATAATCAGCAGCAGAACCGCCACCATTATTACGTTCATCTATAACCGCACCTTTTTTATCCTGTTGTGCAAAATAGTAACGGTTGAAATAGGTATATCCCGCATTGGAAGTATTGGGTACGTATACGTAAGCCAGTTTTCCATTTGAGAGCTCATCAACTTTCCGGCGATTATTTTCAACCCAGTTCCTTGAACGTAAGCCCGCCTCGCTTATAACGGGAACTACCGTAATCAACCTGGCGCCTTCATTTGATGGTTTACTATTCACCAGTAATTTGACCTGTTTACCAGCTGTGCCTTCAAATAAACTATAGAAATTGACTGTTGCATTTACCACTCTGCCATCAACTTCAATTATATAATCACCTTCCCTAATATCCATACCTGGTCCGCTGAGTGGCGATATAAGATCGGGGTTCCAGTTTTCACCAGAATAAATCTTTTTGATTTTAACGTAACCATTTTCAAAAATATAATCAGCACCTAACAAACCACCGGGTATTTGTGGAATAGCAGGAAAGTCGCCTCCTGAAGTATAGGAATGTCCCACAGAAATTTCACCTCCCAAAATATCAATGATATAATTAAGGTCAGAGCGATGTTTAACATGACTAACCCAGGGTTTATACCATTCATAGATTTTATCCCAGGGGGCACCATGCGTATTATTCACATACAGGAAATCTCGCTGATAGCGCCAGCCTTCCCGGAAGATCTGTTCTGCTTCTTTTGCGGGGTCAACAAATATGCGCATACTTTCAGTTGCCAGCCTGCCATCTCCGGGTTTGGCTGACGGCCCGGATGTACTTGTTATAAACCAACCGCCTCCATTTCTGTATAAAAGATTTTTACGATCGAAACTGCTTGCAGCATCAAGGCTTCCTTTCAGGAATTCAGTGGATTTTTTATCTTTCAGGCTAAAGCGGTGAATGGTTGAGCCTGTTTCATTGGCAATACTCTCGGTAACGAATACATGTCCTTCCGGACCGGCTACCAAGCCATCATAATTGCGCGCCGGCATATTAGCGGCAATGATGCGATTAGACATTCCATCGAAATCGATTTTTACCAGGCTCTTACCTGAAGCGGAAACATTATTTTTTCCGGTATCAGTGGTTGGTTTTTTGGGCTCAGTTACAGATGATTTCCCCATTTCCTCATCACTCTTCGGTTCAAAAGGGCTTGGAGTTTCTTTGCTTAATACAGCGATATACAGATTACGCGTTACGGGATAATTAAAGTTGCTCATATCCAGCCAACCTGAACTCAATGCATAGTCTGTACTTGCTAAAAAGTATAAATATTTCCCTGATTCATCCCATTGCGGGTCAATAACATCTGATAGTCCATCTGTTAGTTGTGTATTTTTTCCGGTTTCAAGATTGTACAGCATGATAGCCTTGAACTGATTTTTCATGATCTGTGCATAGGCTATCCATTTACTGTCTGGTGACCAAACCGGTTGTAAGGTCCTGTTTGGATGAGCCAGACGGTCTGTGGCAACTTTTTTTAATTTACCTGTTGCAAGGTCAATCACCCACAGATTATAATCTGTATCAGTAAACGCAATTTGTTTACTGTCTGGCGACCAGGCCGGATAATAATAAAATTTTTTATTGGCGATATCATATGCTTTTGGCGTTTGCAGGCCAGATTGATCGGCAACCATTAACTGGTATTCGCCACTTGCATCTGAGAACCAGGCAATTTTCTGTCCATCAGACGACCATGCAGGGTACCTGTCTGCAGCATCAGTAGAGCGTGAGATATTTCGCCAGTCACCATTTTCTTTTGGAACAGTGAAGATATCCCCACGATGCTCGAAAATAGCACGTTTACCGGTAGGCGAAAGTCCTGCATTGATCAACTGTGCTGCATTGATATTATTCCATCTTGCACGTATCCAGTTGAAATCGCCTTTAACCAATATCTCAAGTTGTTTGGTTTTTCCTGTTGGAATATCCAGGCTGTGCAGGTATCCACCCTGTTCGTAGATAACTTTGCCATTACATGCCGACAGATTTTTGGCATCAAAATCCTTGTGGAAAGTAAGTTGTTTTTGTTCTTTTGTTTTAGGATTAAAGCTCCATACATTATTAATAAAGTCCTGTTCTGACAGAAAGTAAATAATGCCATTATACCAACCGGGAGATGTATGCCTCTCTTTGCTTCCCTGAATTGTTTTAATAGTCTCCTGGGTTTTTATATTAAAAATCCAGATCGGTTGAGCTTGTCCGCCCCGGTAGTTACGCCATTCAGGATCCCAGAATGAATAAGGTTGATAAGCCATAAATTGACCATCATCTGAGAGGCTGCCTGTATATCCAAAAGGAAGATTCATGGCTTCCGAATTGCCCCCTGTTGCAGCAACCGTAAAGAATTTTGTATTTGCTGTTGGATAGCCTTCCATAGCGGAAGTGAAAATAATTTTCCTGCTGTCTGGAAACCACCCCTGAACGAGGTCTGCACCCGGGTGCCAGGTAAGCCTTTTTGGTATGCCTCCTTCGATAGGAACAACATACACATCTGTATTGCCATCATACTGACCTGTGAAAGCCACCAGTTTTCCATCAGGACTGATCCTGGGATTAGCTTCTGTGCCCAATGCGCTTGTTAGCCTTCGGGCATCTCCACCGGAGATACTGGTGATCCAGATATCATCTCCATGAACAAAAGCGATATGCTCTTTGCTTGCAGAAGGTTGTCGTAACAAACGGGTTCCCTGTGCGTGTAAAACAGATTGGAATTGGAGGAATGATATAAAAAGAAAAAGCAGGCTTTTAAAAATAGTTACCTTATTCATACATGAATCATTATACCAGTAAGATAATGATTCGATTTTTAACCGCAAAGAAAGGAAGAATCTACCGTGTTATCCAGTTGAATTCATATTCAAGTGGTGCCTTTATGGAACTCCTCTCAGCAATTTTCCTGAATCTTTCTGGCAAAGACATGATGTAATCCCGGGCTTTCTCCGCAGCATCATTGAGGTCCCTGATATTGCTGATATTCCATTCCTGGATAAGACTTTCCAGGATATCAGTATAATCCCTGGATGTATAAACGCCTAATCTTTGTGCCGCATCACTGAAGTGGGAAAAAGTGTTTCCTATCTTTTCTCCCTGCTGGCGCAGGAAATGTGCCGGCATTACAATCTTTTTACGCATCATATCTTCAAAGGCCAGCATCATTTCACTTGCATCTATTTCAAAGATCCTACCTATGAAACTTTTGTATGCTTTTGCATGCCTGGCTTCATCTGCTGCTATTACACCGCAAATTTTGGACAAGTGATTATTGCCGTATTGTTTGGAAAGCGTGGCAGTACGCCTGTGAGAAATATTGGTGGCCATTTCCTGGAAGGAGGTATATACAAAATTACGGTATGGGTCACGCGCGGTTCCAATATCCATACCATCAGCAATGAGATGTTGTGTACTTATCTCCATTTGACGCATATTCACCCTGCCTGATAAATAGACATATTTATTGAGGAGGTCACCATGGCGGTTTTCTTCAGCTGTCCACATTCTTACCCATTTGCTCCATCCGTCACGTTGATCTTTTTGTACACCTTCCACATCCATGAGCCATGATTCATAGGTTGGTAAAGCTTCTTCAGTGATGATATCACCTACTAATACTGCCAGGTAATCATAAGGCAGTTCTTTACAGGCCAGTTGAAGTTCTTTCACTTCTTCCATGAAGTTTTCACTATTGCTTTCCGGCAGGAAGTCTGCAGGTTGCCAGTTTTCATCTATTTTTTTAAGAAATGCTTCTACGATCTGGTCCATTGTCTGGGCCAGGTATTGCATTACTTCGAGACGTGTTTGGTTAAGGTTCATTGATTTCTTTAATTGTATAAGAAGACAGTTGAAATATTAAATATCTAAAGGTAGGTGATTCTTGAACGATACAGGGTGTTTTGAGAATTTTAGTTTAATACATTATTGCTTTGGACAAGCTGTAAACATATTTTAGTTCCAAGGGCTTATACTGTATTTTCTGAATCTGGATCGTAATGAAAAAGTAAGATACTCTTTTGGGATAATAATTTTGTGTTTCTCTAACGGGCAACTTCAGGTAAATCCCACCAACGTGTGAAAAGTTGATCAGCGTTAATATGTACTTTTTCGCCAATCATCGGATGTAGAATAGTTAGATGCCTTTTTTTACCTTCTGAAACAACCCGATTGATGGGATCGTCCCAATCGTGCAGGGATAATGCAAATTTACCCCAATGAACCGGGAGCACTTTTTTAGCCTGGAGGTCTATACCTGCCTGTACAACTTCTTCGGGCATCATATGAATATGTTTCCAATATTCATTGTATTGCCCGCATTCCAGGATAGCCAGGTCAAATGGACCATATTTATCACCAATGGTGAAGAAATGTTCATCATAGCCCGAATCGCCACCCATGTAAATTTTTACTGTTGGGGTTTGAAGAACAAATGATGACCAAAGCGATTGATTTCTTTTAAAGCCCCTTCCTGAAAAGTGCCGGGCAGGGGTATGTACAATCGAAAATCCATCTTCCAACTCCGTTCTTTCATACCAGTCTTTTTCAATGATCTTCTCTTCGTCGAATCCCCAATGTTTTAAATGGCTGCCTACACCCAGGCTGGTAATGATTGTTTGGATATTGGGTTTCAATTTCTGCAAGGTTGCATAGTCCAGGTGGTCCCAGTGATCATGTGTCAGGAACAGGTAATCAATTGAGGGGATGTCTTCTGCTGTATAAACATCTGATCCGGGAAAACTTCTTGTTGTGGATGGAATGGGAGAAGCTGAGCCACTCAAGACCGGATCAACGAGGAATCGCTTTCCGCTTAGCTGCATAAAATAAGATGAATGTCCGAACCATACCAGTATATCTTCATCTTTATGTAATTCCAGGAGGTTTACTTTTTGTGACGGAATGGTATTAGGGGGTTTATTTAATTTGCTTTTTTGAAAGAAAAATTTTCTTGATACTGTCCAATAGTTTCCACCATTGGTCAATGCAGGAGTTTCCGACTGATTCTGAAAACTTCCGTTTTGAAATTGTGGGGATTTTTCCAATGCCAGCCTATTAATTCCTTTCGCCTGCTTTCCGAATTTGGGTTGTTTCATGAAAAGGGCGATAATCCAAACAATAAGGATAATAATTACCAGTAGCCAGATAATGAACATATTTTCTATTAAGATGAAGCAAATTTACGATCAATAGGGCAGATAATTTTTTACAGCTATGAATTTATCCACTGGAATTCATTTTTACCGCTTCCAGGAATATAAATCATCGAAATCATCAATTGTTTAAATGTTAATGCGGAGATAACAAATGAGTATTAACTTGGTTAAAATATTTTTTATGAACGAACATACAAATAGTCTCAACTGGTTTGAGATTCCGGTAACAGATATGCCCCGTGCCAAACATTTTTACCAGGTGGCTTTTGGTGTACATATGCCGGAGATGACAATGATGGGGATGGACATGGCATTTTTCCCCTATGGACAAGGCAGTGGAAAAGCTTCCGGTGCTTTAGTGAAAAGCGCTTTCCACAAACCTTCCACAGAAGGTACAGTTGTATACCTGAATGCCAATCCGGATATGAATCCTGTGCTGGAGAGAATTGCTACAGAAGGATGCCAGGTGACCATGCCAAAGACATTGATCGATGAGCAAACCGGTTATATGGCTTTCTTCATTGATACCGAAGGCAACAGGGTAGGGATACATTCCCAGGAATGATGTAAGGTGAAATCCCCAAGGGTATTTTTATTATACTGATATTTTTCTCCCGTGAACTAATGACCATCTTAGGAAGATAGTTGTGGTGAGGAACTTCTTTCTGCCGGTTAAAGTCTTTTCCCGGTGCCAGTTCAATAATGCATCAAATAGTAATAATTAACCTCAAAAATTGTTGCGGTCATTTT
>JAHEEX010000139.1 GCA_024640465.1 Sphingobacteriales bacterium
AGGCCACGAATAGGTGACATAAAGGTTTGAACAGCAGTGGTGCTTACTTTGGTAAGCGTTTGGGCGGAATGGATCCAATCGTTCATAACCAACAGCACACCACGGCCTTTGGCATTTGGATCACCAGCAACGGCAACTGCATTATACAGGTTGAGCGGGCCATCAGCACTAACTGCAGTGGAAGGGCGCATGGAACCAACCAACACAACCGGCATGTCTGTTTTAACCACGAGATTTAGAAAATAGGCAGTTTCCTCCATGGTATCAGTTCCGTGTGTGATTACGATACCATCTACTGCCCTGCTGGCGGCCAATTCATTGATTCTCCTGGCCAGTTTGAGCATTATATCAAAACTCATATCCTGGGAACCAACATTGGATATCTGCTCCCCTTTAATGGTGGCGAGTTTGGTGATACCCGGCACGGCATTGATCATGGCATCAATGGTTACCTGCCCTGAAGTATAACCAGCCTGTGTTCCGGTTGCCGCGGCACCTGCAATGGTTCCGCCAGTTGCCAGGATGGTTACATTGGCCGGTTGCCTGTTTTGTGCAAATACAAATACGCTTAAAAAAAGGAGCAACCCTGTAATTGTGTTTTTTACATTATGCATGTTTGTTTTCATCCTGAAATTGTTTTAAGGTTTACTATTTATTCTTTCTGGCCTGTCATAGTTGCAGGATCCAGCAGTTTTTTTATCTGATCCTCGGTAAGCAATTTCTTTTCCCGGATCAGTTCCAGAATGCCTTTACCTGATTGCAATGCTTCTTTAGCCAGCTCAGTGGTTTTTTCATATCCAAGCACAGGATTCAAAGCAGTTACAATACCAACACTGCGTTCTATATTGCGCTTCAGCACATCTTCATTGGCAGTGATACCTTCAATGCATTGCTTTCGGAAAAGTGGAAGGGATTTAAAAAGCAACCCTTGAGATTCCATAATGGCAATAGCTTCCACGGGTTCATAGGCGTTAAGCTGCAGCAGCCCGGAATGGGCAGCCATTGTAACTGTCAGGTCGTTGCCGATAACTTTGAAACAAATTTGGTTCATCAGTTCCGGCATGACCGGATTTACTTTTCCCGGCATGATGGAAGAACCTGGCTGCAATGCAGGGAGATTGATTTCAAAAATTCCGGTGCGTGGACCAGAGGCCAGAAAGATCAGGTCGCTGCTGATTTTGGACAGTGCAATGGCAAAACTTTTTAATGCGGATGAATATATGACAAATCCCTGCTGGCTGCTGGTGGCTGCAATCAGGTCTTTGCTCATAATTATTGGCTTACCGGTAATCTTAGCAAGGTGTACGGCACATTTTTCGGCATAGCCCGGTGTGGCGGTAATACCTGTACCAATTGCGGTTGCACCCATATTCTGTTCGCACAGGAAAGATTCAGATCTCCTGAGTGCATTAATTTCTGCATCGAGCTGGTTTCCAAAAGCATGGAACTCCTGTCCCAGGGTCATAGGCACAGCATCCTGCCCTTCGGTACGGCCCATTTTCAACAGATTATTGAACTCTTCGCCTTTTTTATGGAATGATGCTGAAAGTTCCTGTGCCACTTTTACCAGCTTATCATTATGCAACAATAAAGCCACCTTGACGGCTGTCGGGTACACGTCATTGGTGGACTGGCCCATATTCAGATCATCATGCGGTTCGATAAATTGATACTCTCCCTTTTTATGGCCACTCAATTCCAGTGCGATATTGGCGAGCACTTCATTGGCATTCATATTGGCGGAAGTGCCGGCACCACCCTGGTATAAATCAACCAGGAACTGGTCGTGATATTGTCCGTCCAGTACAGCCTTGCATGCTTTTTCGATGGCATCCAGTTTACCCTCGCTCAAGCGGACCGATTCCGCGTTTGCCCGGGCAGCGGCCAGTTTCACCATTGCATAGGCCCGAACATAATCCGGAAAGAAATTTGTGGACATGCCGCTCACCTGGAAGTTTTCAAGAGCCCTTGCTGTTTGTACTCCATAGTATGCATTGACAGGAATCTGTTTTTCCCCCAGCAAATCCATTTCTGTCCTGGTCTTTGTTGTTTCAGTCAAACCCGAAAGCGTATCCGTTGCTTGAAATAAGTCCGCGCCACTTTTTTTCATAATCTATATTTTATTTTTTTTTAAATCTTACATCTTAAAAAATCAAACCAATAATTAAAATGATATGCAGCGGGCTCTCCCGGAAAAATCTATGGACTACTTTGATATGCACCTTCAGCACTCATTAGGTTCAATATTTCTTTATGGCTACATCTGAAAAATGGACAAATCAATTAAGTAATGGTAAAGGTCAATCAGAATTATATTATTAAGAATGACCCTCGTCATTAAATTCCAGTAAAACTTCCGGGTACTTTTACACAATCCTTTACCAGATGGAAGGAGTTCCAAAAGATTTGGCAAAATATTCCCCTCCGGAGCAAATAATTCTTAAAGTGTCAGTCGAAAAAATAAAAGTTAAAAAAAAGGAGCCTGAATGCAATGCAAATTGAAAACGCACATCAAAGCTGACGGTTTAAGCTGGTTTTGAATTTTTACATTAATTCCTTGTGTCTAACGAATATGACTCTTTTTACTGTCCAATATCATAAAATCAATGTGCTACTTTATCTTAATTTCAGTGTCGAAATAATGCCTGACAAATGAGGTAAAACATTACTTACTACATTGAATATTGCTTAACTCAAATAAGTCTAAAGACGGATAATATGAATATGATCACCGATATCTTCAGGCAGCACACCGAACTGGCTGTATTCCTCACCCTGGCCATTGGATTTTTTATCGGCAAACTCAGGTTCGGATCTTTCCGGCTTGGTGAAATGCTGGGGACACTCATTGCCGGTATGATCGTTGGCCAGATGGATATTTCCATACCACCCGTAGTAAAGATCATTTTCTTTGACCTTTTTCTATTTGCTACAGGGTATAAAGTTGGGCCACAGTTTTTTTATGGGCTCAAAAAAGATGCTATCCCTCAACTGCTGCTAACTATTATCATTTGCACCACCTGCCTGATTACAGCGGTTCTGGTTTCAAAATTACTGGGCTATGATGTGGGGACTGCAGCTGGTTTGCTGGCAGGTGCTTTTTCTGAATCAACGGTGATCGGAACTGCCGGAGATGCCATTCAGAAATTGAATCTGCCGGAAAATGTTAAGACCGGGTTCATTAATAATATTCCGGTAGCATATGCAGTTACCTACCTCGTAGGCACAACCGCTAATGTTTGGTTTTTGTCAACAATGGCACCTAAACTAATTCGAATAGATCTACAGAAAGAAAGCCAGGCTTTGTCTAAAAAGATTGCCGGTGCGGAGGAAAAGGGGGCGGAAATAAATTCAGCTTTTAAGGAATGGGAAATCCGGGCTATCCGGGTTACAGGATCACAACTTGCAGGTAAAACCATTAAAGAAATTGAAAATATTCTGCCGGGACAAAGATTAATTGTGGAAAGGGTCCGTAAAAATGGGACTATTTTGGAGCCTTCGCCAGACATGATTATTATTGAAGGAGACACCATCGTTCTTGCCGCAAAGCAAAATGTAATGCTGGAATTTCAATTATCAGTTGGAGAAGAAGTTTCGGATAAAGAACTAATGGATTTCCCTATGATCGATATGGATATTGTTGTAACCAGGAAAGGTATATCCGGAATGTCGTTGAAAAAAATCGCGGAAGAATACGGACAAGGCATTATGCTGAACAAACTCAGGAGGGGCGGACAGGAAATGCCTTTTGATCCGGGCACAGTGATCCAAAGCGGTGATATACTGAGTATAACCGGCAGGAAAAGCGATGTTGAGAAAACGTCAAAGAGCCTGGGCTTTAAGGAAGTGTTTAGTTCTGTAACGGATATCATCTTTGTAGCAACAGGTATTTTATTAGGCGGCCTCATTGGACTTTTATCAGTCAATGTGGGTGGTATTGCCATTACCCTCAGTACCAGTGGAGGAGCATTGTTAATGGGGCTCATCTTTGGATGGCTGCATTCGAAAACACCAGCTTACGGCAAAGTACCGGAAGCAGCACTGTGGATTTTTGATACCCTGGGGCTGGCAACATTTTTGGCTATTGTAGGCATTGCAGCAGGGCCATCGTTTATTTCAGGACTGCAAAAAACCGGATTTGCCATCATTCCGGCAGGCTTAATTGTTGCTCTTTTGCCACATGTGATTGGTTTATTTGCCGGAAGGTATTTATTGAAAATAAATCCCGTAATCCTGCTCGGTGCACAATCAGGAGCCGGCACCAGCACTACGGCATTAAAAGCCGTCCAGGATGCGGCCGGCAGTAAGCTCCCTGTTTTAGGGTATACCATACCGTATGCATTAGGTAATATTTTACTTACGGCATGGGGTCCTGTAATTGTATCGCTCATGACATAATTTATTTTCAATCATGAAAAATATTTCCGGAAAAACACTGCTGAATCAGTTGATCCCCATAATACAATGGTTGCCTCAATATAACAGCAACTGGATTAAATGGGATATGATCGCAGGCGTAACGCTGGCTTCCTTTGTTTTGCCGGAATCGATGGCTTATGCCACCCTTGCAGGACTGCCTGCACACTATGGCATATATTGTGTACTGGTTGCGGGTTTCTTTTTTGCCATTTTTACTTCTTCCAAACATGTTGCCGTTGGCCCAACTTCTTCCATCTCATTGATGGTTGGATCAACTGTTGCGATTTTATCCGGGGGTGATCCCCAAAAATGGATTGCCATTGCCGGACTGGCTGGCCTGGTGGTTGCATTACTTTGCGTGATTGCCTATATCCTCAAACTCAGTTCACTGGTAAATTTTATCAGCGACAGTATCCTGCTGGGATTCAAAGCAGGTGCGGCCCTGTCTATCATGGCAACACAGTTACCTAAATTATTCGGGCTTGAAGGCGGAGGCAGTCATTTCTTTACCCGGCTTGCTCATTTGATTCCTCAATTACCTGAAATGCATTGGCCTGTTTTTCTTTTTGGTATGGCAGCCATGATCATCCTGATTGCAGGAGATCATTTTTTCCCGGGAAAGCCGGTTTCACTTGCGGTTGTGATAGTTTCCATATTGCTGATAAGTTTCACAGGACTGGCCAGCATGGGATTTCAAATTACCGGCGAGATCCCAAGCGGACTACCCTCTTTTAGCCGGCCTTCCATCAAACTGAGTGATGTTGACGGTATCGTTGAACTGGCATTCGCCTGTTTCCTGATGGGATATATTGAAACGGTTTCTGCCGCACGTACCATGGCCCTGAAAAACAATTATACAGTGGACCCGAGGCAGGAGCTGCTCTCGTTAGGTGCGGCTAATTTATCAACCGGATTATTCAGTGGATATGTTGTTGCGGGTGGATTGTCGCAATCTACCGTCAATGAAAAATCAGGTGCAAAGACGCCATTGTCGCTCATCATTTGCTCCATTTCACTTGCCGTCATTTTGTTGTTTTTCACTAACCTGCTCACAAACCTTCCTGAAGTAATACTTGCCGTTATTGTGTTGCATGCTGTTACAGGTCTTATTAAAATAAAGGAATTAAAAAGAATTTTCCAGCTTAGCAAAATGGAGTTTGCCATCGCTATGATAGCTTTAACAGGCGTATTGGTTTTTGGCATTCTAAAAGGAGTAATAATCTCTGTTATTTTATCATTGATATTTATCATCAGAAAAGCATCTCATCCTAATGTGGCCGTCCTGGGCAGAATCGGAGATACCCAGTCGTTTTCGGATATTGCACGACACCCTAATAATATACTGATTAAAGGATTACTCATTTTACGGGTAGAATTTGCCATAATGTATTTCAACGCGGATCTTATTTTCCAGAAAATCATTTCAACAGCAGATCAGTATCAGGATGGATTAAAGCTTTTAGTTCTTGACCTCGCCTCATCTCCCTATGTTGACGTAGGCGGATCAAAAATGCTGGTACAACTTGCGGAACATTGCCAAAAAAAGGGGATAAAATTAAAAATAGTAGATGCTTTATCTGAGGTCAGGGATATACTTCGTAAGCAAGGCCTGGAAGACTATATCGGACATATCAGCCGGCAGGAGACCCTGGCGGAGGTTGTAGCGGAATTTGAAAGGGATGGGAATAAGGAATAAGGAACAAAAAATAAGGAATAAGGAAGGGAAAGGCAATTACATTAACCGCAAAGAAAAGAGGACGCAGAGATTCGCAGAGTAGTTGCTATGCTGGGTACCCCTCTCTGGAAGAGAGGGGGCTGGGGGTGAGTAGGCAAATACATTAACCGCAAAGATGTTCAAAAGAAATAATTCATACCTCGATAAAATTATATACTATTTAGCATGTATCAGAATTCGGCTTTTGTGTGTAGGATTCTCTATTATTCTCAGTGTAATGAATTCCGGCTTTGCACAAAATTCTTCATTTGAATTCTGGCCCGAAACAGATATATGGTACCGGTTAAGTCCTGCCTGGCGCCTTTCCGCATTTATTCCCATTACAAAATACCATGAAAGCAAGAACCGCGATTTGAATATTTATTTGCAGGCAGATTATGGCTGGGGAAGAACCAAACACTTATTGAATATGCGTCTTATGGACGGAAACAGAGCCCAGCAGATAAAAGGCTGGCTGGTCCGTGGCGGTTTTATGGAAGGATGGAGCCTGGGTGAAAATGCAGGTGCATATACAGAAGACATGCTTTTTGCGGAAATACACCGACGGACACCACTTAAGGGAAAAGCATTGTTTTCGAGTCGCCTTCGCACCGACCTTCGCTGGGTAGGTCAGGATCCGGTATTCTCATACAGGTTTCGCGCACGGCTGATGTTGGAGAAAGAGTTCAAAGCCGGGCGAAGTTCAATCGTACCTTTCGTGAATGCCGAGCCATATTGGGATTCACGCTATTCAACGATCAGCAGGTTACGCGCTACCGGAGGTGCTATGATAGCCTGGGGCCCGATCTTTGCGTATGAAGCCAATCTGACCTATCAATATGATGAGAATTACAACACAACAAATCTTTATGCCTTAAACATTATACTGCATGTGTCCCTTGAAACAAAAAAAGTCAGGAGTAAACATTCAAATTAACCGCAATGAAACTAAGAAGCAAAGTTTAATTTGCGTCTTTGTTTCTATGTTTTTTTCTCGTGATGTCCCCCAAACTGGAAGCGCATGGCGGAAAGTAATTTGTCCTGGTAATCCGATTCCCCACGGGATGAAAAACGGGCATATAAAGCTGAAGTAAGCACGGGAGCCGGAACAGCTTCATCAATAGCTGCATTGATGGTCCACCTGCCTTCACCGGAATCTGAAACGTGACCAGAGAATGCCTTTAGTTTGGGGTCTTCCGCAAGCGCTGTTGCGGTAAGGTCCAGCAACCACGACGACACTACACTACCCCTTCGCCAGAGTTCTGTAATGTCCGCCAGGTTAAAATCATACTGGTAATTTTCAGGATGACGCAATGGTGTTGTTTCTGCATCCATTTCATGTGCGGTTTTACCTATGTTCGCTTTTTGAAGGATTCCCATTCCTTCCGCATAGGCAGCCATCAAACCATATTCGATACCGTTATGAACCATTTTTACAAAATGTCCCGCACCGCTGGGGCCACAGTGCAAATACCCTTTATCAGCGGTACTTTTCATCTTCTCACGCCCGGGGGTAGGCGCAATATTACCGCGACCGGGAGAAAGTGTCACAAAGATGGGATCAAGGTGTTTCACCATTTTTTTCTCCCCGCCAATCATCATGCAATAACCACGTTCAAGGCCCCAGACGCCCCCACTGGTGCCAACATCTACGTAATGGATTCCTTTTTTCTGCAGTTCTTTTGAACGCCGAATATCATCAGCATAAAATGAGTTTCCGCCATCAATGATCACATCCCCTTTGTCAAGAAGAGGAACGAGGTCCGCAATACTGGCATCTACTACAGCAGCTGGTACCATCAGCCAAACTACACGAGGCTTCTCCAGTTTATTAACAAAATCAGCCAGGGATGATGAGCCGACTGCTTTCTCTTTAACCAATTCTTTTACAGCTTTCGGTGCGCGATCATACACCACACATTGATGTCCGCCCTTAATGAGCCTGCGTACCATGTTAGCGCCCATTCGTCCTAACCCGATCATACCGATTTTCATGATATTATATTATGCAGTTTGAAATTTCTTCTAAGCCTGATAATTTACCCGCATTAAATTGCTGGCATCAAAAAAAGGAAATTGCTGGTTTAGCAGGAATTCCCTTTTAAAATTACAGGTATTTGATCAGTATATTTTTACAGATTTAACTATTTAGAACGCAAAGCCTTATTGCAAGGCAATTTCTCTTTATTGACTTTATACAAAAAAGTAACAAAACCAATAATCCCGCAGGCGAGGAAGTTAAAGAGACAATCAATCCTCCCCCCAAAACCTGAGTATGTTTTAAGCTCGAAATTCACCCCCTCCGAGAGGGGGACAATACTTCTCCAAAACTTTCATGCAATGAAGGGCTGTCATGTCCCCCCTCTGGAGGGGGAAACCCGCGGAGGCGTTGTGCTGTAGTGCTCTAGGGGGAGGATATCCTCCCCCTAAAACCTGAGTATGTGTTAAACTCGAAATTCACCACCGCTGGCAGGGGACAATACTTCTCCAAAACTTCCATGCAATGAAGGGCTGTTATGTCCCCCTCTGGAGGGGGAAACCCGCGTAGGCATTGCTCTGTGGTGCTTTAGGGGGAGGACAATCCTTATTTAAATCTTACAATAGATAACATGTATAACCACCAACCCTTTAGCCAAAGTTCAAATGAGACTAAAATGAATAATCCTATACTTTTTAATTATTAAATAAATAATTATGCGCCAGTGAAAGCATTCCACCTGATATGACTTTAGCGTTAAATCCATGCTGCTCAAGGATACGGGCAGCATAATATGCACGCTGGCCGGATCGGCAGATAACATGTATTTCACGATCTTTCGGAAGTTCGTTGATGCGGGAACGTAAGTCATCCAAAGGAATATTGACTGCCCCATCAACATGTTCCACAGCAAGTTCCACAGGATGACGAACATCCAGCATGAATCGGGTCTTAGCTTCCTTCCAATGACTGATCTTCATATCCCCTCTAAGGATATCGGCAGCCACCATACCGGCAAAGTTCATCGGATCTTTTGCACTGCCAAAAGGTGGAGCATAACATAGTTCAGCTTCTTCCAGATCGTACACAGTACCACCCATTTGTAGCATCGCTGCAAACACATCTATACGTTTTTCTACGCCATCCAGTCCGATTGCCTGCGCACCTAACAATTTACCATCGGATTTCCGGAAAAGCACCTTTATCGCAATGGGCTGTGCCCCGGGGTAATATCCCGCATGCGAATTGGGATAGAGATATATTTTTTCAAAATCGGTATCGCCGCGGCGTATCAGCGTTTTCTCACTTAAGCCGGTCCAGGCTGCGGTTGCGCCAAATAATCCGATGACGGATGTACCCTGCGTACCCCTGAAACGGGAATTGCGTCCGGCGATCACATCGGCAGCGATACGGCCCTGTCGGTTAGCCGGCCCCGCTAGTGCCACCAGGCTCCACTCACCTG
>JAHEEX010000301.1 GCA_024640465.1 Sphingobacteriales bacterium
ATTTTCAAACGCGATCTGTTGCATCTGGTCTTCGGTTATCCATTGGGGTAATGGACAGATGGCAGCAGGGTTCCCTGAATAAATTTTTTGGGTAAATGCATCAACCTGGTATACGGGAATGGTCATAATGCTTTTGTTTACAAAGTTGCAGGATTATTTTAAGTAAAAAAATATAGCAGCTGTAAGATATTTTCAAATCATTTGTTTACTGATGCATACTTTACTTCATCAATACCAATAGACGTGCTGCGCCCATTGTTACCTGCATCTTCCACAAAATATCGAAATGCAAAGCGGCCTTCGACAGGTTCATCAAGACCAGAAACAACTGCTTCGAACCGGGTCCAGCGATGAGGGTAGGCCAATCGCGCATCCGGATCACGGTTCATATAGGGTATATAATAGAAGCTCCGGTATTCCGGATTGATATCAAGCAATAAAAGATTGAAGTCTCCGAAACTCGTGCCTTCGCCAGTATTGGTGCCGGTATTTTTCCTGTTTATCCTGACCTGCATACGATTCACAAAATCAGTTGAATCGTTTTCGAAATAGTAAAGTTCTGCCCGGGTATAAAAAGAAATCTTATCTCCGTTTTGTATGGTGAGTATTGGAGAAACAGCCCAATTGCTGATAACGCCTGCAGCAGATGAAGTAGAATTATAATCCGCCCAAATATATCCGGCCGGACCGTTTTCTGATGCATAGGCTTCAAATGGGGGAGTGGATGGATTGCTCCAGTTTGTTGTGCCCCGGTCTATACTATTATTCTGGAATACCCAGCCCCTTTTTACGGAGGCACTGGCAGTGTCAAAAGATTCTGTGAAACTTTGATCAGGGATCTTATTTGTGTTTTCTCCTCCGTTATCGTTTTTAGAACATGACAGGAAAAGAAAGGAACTAAAAATGAAGAAAAAATATTGTTTCATGGATTGGATATAGGTATTGAAGTCTGTTCCTTGTTTGATCAATATAAAATTAAATAAAATTTATCCGGGAACAAATATTGCATCCCATTAAATCATCAAACCTGGAATACGCCGAGTTTCATTTGATTGATGACCGGGCTTTGATTGGCTGCAGCAATACTTTCGGAAATCACCATACGGGTATCAATCGGGTCAATAATGGCATCTACCCAGAGCCTTGCTGCTGCATAATATGGGGAGGTTTGGCTGATGTATTTTTGGGTAATGTCGTTGAGTAGTTTTTTTTCTTCTTCTCCGGCTACTTCCATTCCTTTTGCTTTCATCGCCGATACCTGGATCTGCAAAAGTGTTTTGGCTGCCTGCTCGCCTCCCATTACAGCAATCCGGGCGGTTGGCCAGGCATAGATGAACCTTGGGTCATAGGCTTTTCCACACATGGCATAATTACCGGCGCCATAAGAATTACCCACAATAATTGTAATCTTCGGTACGATGGAATTAGCCACGGCATTTACCATTTTAGCACCATCTTTTATTATTCCGGCATGTTCACTTCTGCTTCCTACCATAAACCCATTTACATCCTGGAGAAATATCAGGGGAATTTTTTTCTGGTTACAATTAAGAATGAAGCGTGCAGCTTTGTCGGCACTATCATTATAAATCACACCACCCATTTGCATTTCCCCCTTTTTGCTCTTCACCATTTTGCGTTGGTTAGCTACTATGCCCACAGCCCATCCGTCTATACGTGCATATCCACATATGATCGTTTTGCCATAATCATTTTTAAAAGCAGTAAATGATCCTGCATCAGTGATGCGGTCTATGACCTCCTGCATATCATAGGTTTTGGTTTGATCTGCAGGGAAAATGCCATATAATTCTTCCGGTTTTTTTTCAGGTGCTTTAGGTGTTATACGGTCGAACCCTGCATTTTCCTGATGCCCGGTTTTTTCCATTATCTTTTTGACCTGGTCCAGACATTCTTCTTCAGTTTTAAATTTATAATCGGCTATGCCCGATAGTTCTGTATGGGTAACGGCACCGCCCAGTGTCTCCTGGTCTGTATCTTCACCAATGGCTGCTTTTACCAGGTAAGGGCCTGCCAGGAAGATTGAGCCATTGCCTTCCACCATTAATGTTTCATCACTCATGATGGGGAGATAGGCGCCTCCGGCCACACAGGGGCCCATCACTGCTGCTATCTGGGTTATACCCATCGCACTCATGCGGGCATTGTTCCTGAAAATGCGGCCAAAATGTTCTTTATCCGGAAAAATTTCATCCTGCATAGGCAGAAAAACCCCGGCACTGTCTACCAGGTAAATGATGGGCAATAAGTTTTCCATGGACATCTCCTGTAAGCGAAGATTTTTTTTGGCTGTAATGGGAAACCAGGCGCCTGCTTTTACAGTTTGATCGTTGGCAACAATGATGCATTGCCTCCCGGCGATATAACCCAAGCCTGCAACTGTACCTCCTGCCGGGCAACCACCTTGTTCTTCATACATGCCATCGCCTGCAAAAGCGGCCATTTCAATAAAAGGCCTGTCTTTGTCGCGCAGATATTCTATTCTTTCCCTGGCTGTAAGTTTATTCCGTTCCCGCTGTTTCTCAATGGCTTTTTTACCTCCCCCCAGATAAATCTTGTCCAATTTTCTTTTCATTTCACTTATGGAAAGTTTTAACTGGTCTTCGTTTTTGTTGAACTGAATATCTGTTGTCATATTATTACATTATCTAAATGCAAAGCAGGAATGAAAACTATTTTAGAACCGGTAGTGTAATTTTAGATGCCCTTCCTGGTTCGTGATAAATGCGAATGGATGATTTTATAAAATCTGATTCTGTAGCTTTTGTTATCTGTAAAAACTGCTGTGGATTTCTGTCAACCAATGGGAACCAGGAGCTTTGTACCTGGATCATGATGCGATGCCCTTTTAAAAAAGTATGCGCCACATCAGGCAGGTCGTATTTTACTTCTGCCACTTTGCCTGGTTCAAATGGTACAGGTTTTTCAAAACTGTTCCTGAATTTACCCCTGATCACTTCCGCCCTTACCATTCGTTCCATTCCACCCATTTGTATTTGCTTTGGATTGGGGGAAGGGTTCGGAGTACGTTCCGGTAAAACATCAATTAGTTTTACAATGAAATCGGCATCTGTTCCGGTAGTACTTACAAAAAGGTCAGCCGTAACAGGCCCTGCCAGTGTGATATCTTCTGTTAAAGTATCTGTCATGAACACCATAACGTCTGGACGGCGTGAGGCAAAACGCTGGTCCTCGGCCATGTACTCGTTGTTTCGGCCACGGGAAATAAGATTCGTATAAGGAACAGGACGGGCAGGGTCACTATTGTATTCAGTGTATCCTTTTGCGTTAGTTTGGCTGCCGGTGCCCAGGCCACCCTTATTTCTTAAAAAATAATTTACCGGTTGCATATTGGCAGGGGGCCATTGTGCATATTTCTGCCATTCATATTTACCCGTTTCAAAAATATACGC
>JAHEEX010000140.1 GCA_024640465.1 Sphingobacteriales bacterium
GTTTTGACTTTAATAAAAAATAATCATCATCTATTGTACGCAGCAATGGCTTTAACGGCCATTGCTGTTTTTATAATTATCTTAAAAAAGGTAGATCTATAAAAAATAAATTTGATTTCCTTGTTTAATAAGATACTCTTTTTACAGTTTTTAGCTGTTCTTCTTTTTTCTGTCTCGGTTTTTGCGCAGCAAGAGACAATTAAAGACAGTTGTGAACAAAAAGACCTCCCCGATATTATCAGGGCATGGCGCCATAAACCACCAAAACCACCAAAATCATCCTCTTTATTTTTAGTTCCTGCTATCAGTTCAAACCCTGCAACGGGATTTGCACTCGGACTGGCAGGACAGTATGCATTCAAAGGTAAAGCCAAGGAAAGCCTTTATTCAAGTATAAATGGTAGCGCTACTTATACCACAAAAAATCAATTCCTTTTCCAGGTAAAGAATAATATTTTTCTAAAGAATAACAACCTGTTTCTTACTGGCGACTGGCGGGTATTTTTATTTTCACAGGCCACTTATGGTTTAGGAACAAATTCTCCGGAAGGCGGCGCTTTGGACTACCAGTTTAATTCCAACGGATGGGAGTCAACAGACGATTCATTAGCTCAGCCAATGAAGTATGACCATTACCGCTTTCATCAATCTATTGCGTGGCAGGTACGGAAATCATTTTACCTGGGATTTGGCTACAACCTCGACTTCATGAATAATATCGTTGATGAAAGGCTTGATACCTTAAGGCCACTATATACAAGCCACTATCTCTATTCCAGGAAATTTGATTTCAATACAGAAAAATATCTGGTCTCAGGATTAAGCTTTACCGCCATGTATGACTCCAGGGATAACCTGGTAAACCCTTATAAAGGAATCTTTGCCAGTTTTAACTGGCGTTTAAATCCTGAATTCCTGGGAAGTAAATACAACGCCAATCTCCTCAGCCTGGAATGGCGGAGTTACCATCGTTTATCTGCCAGGAATCCCCGGCACCTGATTGCATTTTGGGGAATGGGAAACTTCAGTAAATATGGTAAACTTCCCTATCTGATTTTACCTGCATTGGGCTATGATCAAAGAGGCCGTGCAGGCAGGGGATATACCCAGGGAAGGTTTCGCGGAACCAATATGGTGTATACCGAAGCCGAATACAGGTTTCCTTTATCATCCTGTGGTGGCATATTTGGAGGCGTCCTTTTTGCCAATGTTACCAGCACCACCAACCCTAATATTAACGAGAAGCTGTTTACTTATTTTGCCCCGGGTTATGGATTTGGACTAAGAATGATGGTGGATAAAAAGTCCAGGACAAATCTGCAGGTCGATTTTGGATTTGGTAAAAAATCAAGTGGGGTATATTTTGGGGCATCTGAAACATTCTAATACATTAACCGCAATGGCGCAATGTTAACAAAGCCATTGTGGAATTGTGCAAAATCAATAAAAGAAATAGAATTTTAGTCGGTTTATTTCTATAATTTTCAAAAAAAAATTATGCGGATCAAATACTTACTTTTTGTGATGCTTTTGGGTGCATCATTACTTTCAAATGCGCAACAAAAGAAAGCAGCAACAGCAACACCAACTGCCCAGAATGCTAAACCAAATATCGTCATCATCTGGGGTGATGATATCGGGCAATCCAATATCAGCGCTTACTCACATGGCCTGATGGGATACAAGACACCCAATATTGACCGGGTGGCAAAAGAAGGGGTAATGTTTACGGATTACTATGCTGAACAAAGTTGTACAGCTGGACGCGCTTCATTTATAACAGGCCAATGTGGGTTACGCACTGGTTTAACAAAGGTGGGCATGCCTGGAGCAACAGTAGGTTTGCAAAAAGAAGACCCAACCATTGCCGAGTTATTAAAAGGCCAGGGTTATGCAACAGGCCAGTTTGGCAAAAATCACCTGGGCGACAGGGATGAACATTTACCTACGATGCATGGCTTTGATGAATTTTATGGAAATCTTTACCACCTCAATGCTGAAGAAGAACCTGAATTAAGAGACTATCCATCAAACAAAGATTTTCCAGGATTCAGGGAAAAATTTGGACCAAGGGGTGTATTGCATACCTGGGCTAATGCCGATGGGACACAAAAGATTGAAAATACCGGACCGCTTACTAAAAAGCGCATGGAAACAATTGATGATGAAACAGCTACAATGAGTGCTGCATTTTTGGAGAAACAGGTAAAAAGCGGAAAGCCGGTATTCCTCTGGGTGAACTTCACGCATATGCATTTCCGTACGCATGTAAAACCTGAAAGTGAAATGCAATCGGGACGCTGGCAAAGTGAATACCATGATGCTATGATCGACCATGATAAAAATGTTGGTACCGTTTTGGCCATGATTGACAAACTCGGAATAGCTGAAAATACGATAGTAATGTATAGTACTGACAACGGACCACACCGAAACAGCTGGCCGGATGCAGGCACTACACCATTCCGAAGTGAAAAGAATACAAATTGGGAAGGCGCTTACCGTGTTCCTGCCATGGTTCGCTGGCCTGGACATATCCCGGCAGGCACTGTTTCAAACGACATGATCGCACATTTAGACTGGATGCCAACCTTATTGGCTGCAGCCGGAGTTCCTGATGTAACAGAAAAACTATTGACCGGTTATAAAGTGGGCAACAAAACATATAAAGTACATCTCGATGGTTACAATATGCTCCCTTTACTTACAGGCCAAACAAAGAAGAATCCACGTGAATCGTTTTTATATTTTAATGATGATGCACAGTTAACAGCCATGCGCTACGACAATTGGAAATTTGTATTTATGGAGCAGCGTTCCAAAGGCACTTTACAGGTATGGGCCGAACCTTTTACATCTCTCCGGCTCCCGCTGATATTTAACCTTAGAACAGACCCTTACGAGTTTGCACAAATAACCTCCAACACATATTATGACTGGCTACTGGAACATGCATACATGCTGGTTCCCGCTCAGGCTTATGTGGGAAATTTTATTGCTACTTTTAAAGATTACCCTCCAAGGCAATCTGCCGGAAGCTTTAACCTGGATGATGTACTTAAGAAGATGCAGGAAGGATCGGGAAGCAAATAACATAAGTTTTTAAGCTAAAAACAGTCATCGCAAAAGATGGCTGTTTTTTTATCCCTAAACTTTTCTGGTAAATAAATGCCATTATTGTAGCTTCGAAATAATTATTATTTTATTTACCAATGAAAGATAAACCGAATCAAAAAAAACAGGGAAATCAAATTCCGAAATCATCAACAAAAAATAAAACCAGCCGCATACTTATAGCTGCAGGAATTCTCCTGGCAGCTTTAGCTGCTTATATGTTTTGGCCATCGGCTGAAACAACACCTGCAGAAAGTAATACAACGCCGGCAACTGTTGCATCCTCACCTGCTCCTGCTGCAGATAAAGAAAAACTGGTTGGCCGCTGGCAGCGTACAGATGGCGGGTATATCATTGAATTAAGAAATCCAATGCCCGAAGGCCTTATTGAAGCGGGCTATTTCAATCCCAATCCAATCAACGTTGGCAAGTCTGCCTGGCAAAATAAAGAGGGCAGATTAATGGTCATGATTGAACTACAGGACCAAAACTATCCAGGATCATTGTATAACCTGGAATATCAATCACATGTAGATAAGCTGACCGGCACATACTTCCAGGCGGTGGAAAGGGTAAGCTATAATGTGGAATTCATCAGGTTACAAAAATAGCTTTGCACCTTCATTGCTTTGCGGTAGATGATAAGGGTCATCATTTATTTACCAATTTTTACAGACTTTTGAAATATGCCAAATTGCTTTAAATACATTTTCATTAGTTTAATTTTTCTGGTATTTAATTCAAATCAACTGAAGTCCCAGGACCTTGACCCGCGTGCATATGTATGGGTACCCATTAAAGGTAACTTCTTAAGTTCCGGTTTTGCCTTTTCGCAGGGAGGCGTTTTAACAGACCCAAGCCTCCCCATTGAAAATCTGAAAGCAAATGTTCAGACGCTCAATATTGGTTATGCACGTTCCTTTAACTTTTTTGGAAAAACAGCTACTGCTTTTGCTGCCCTGCCTTATACCTGGGCCCATGCAACTGCAGATGTAAACGGTCAGCCAGAAAGCATCACCCGATCCGGATTCTCAGACATGCGTATGCGGTTATCCGTATTGTTAATTGGCGCACCGGCTACAACAATACAAAAATTTGCACAATTGAAGCAAAAGACTATACTTGGCATGAGTGTCATGCTTGTTGCGCCTACAGGCCAGTATTTTCCTGATAAACTGATTAACCTGGGGACAAATAGATGGGCTTTCAAACCGGAACTGGCATTATCACATCCGATGGGTAAGCACTGGCTGATCGATGTATATACGGGACTTTGGCTATTCACCAAAAATAATCAGTTCTATACAGGTAAATCGATACGCACACAGCAACCAATGGGTGCATTCCAGGCGCATCTCAGTTACACTATTAAGCCTAAAATGTGGCTTGCATTGGACTTAACATATTATACCGGTGGTAAATCGTCTGTTAATGATATTTACAAAAACGACCAGCAAAAAAATTCCCGTATTGGGGGAACATTTGTATTTCCCGTGTTGAAACGGAGTACTATAAAGCTGGCAGCCAGTACAGGTGCTATTATCCGCGCCGGGGCAGATTTCAATACTTTTTCAATCGGCTGGCAAACAACCTGGATGGATAAAAAGAAACCCCGGTGATTCCTTAGCTACCGGTTTATGTTTATCTGGTACCCTTCCTTTAAAAAACAACAACTGGACAAATCGATTCAAACATTACTCCTTCTTTCTGATGATCAAAATCATTCAGTATGCTATTTAAAACAGGTATTTTTATTGGTCTGATATGGTTAATTTTTACCTGATTTTTAAAATATATTTTTATGAGCAAGAAGCTATTACACCACTTTGAATCAAAGCAGCATACTATAGAAGAACGCATTGAAGCCGGCAAGGCATTACGCAATAAATGTAAGCGCCTGAGCCTGGGTACATACAAAACTCCATCAAAACGTGTTGATCCGGTCGCACTCCTGGAAAAGCAGGGAAAAACCCGTTTACAGGATTTGGTGCCCATACGTTATGCCAGGATGCTGACCTCCCCTTTTGCATTCCTCAGGGGTAGTGCAGCTATTATGGCAGGCGACATTGCAGCTTCCGGAAAAAATTCAGGGCTGATCGTGCAAGCCTGCGGCGATATGCATGTAGCTAACTTTGGCGTATTTTCTTCGGCAGAACGCAATCTTGTTTTTGGCATCAATGATTTTGATGAAACATTGCCGGCACCTTTTGAATGGGACCTGAAGCGGCTGGTTGCCAGCATTGTTGCATCCGGACAATTTTTAGGTGCTGATAAAAAACTCTGTGAAGAAGGTATCAGGAGCGCCGTAAGTACCTATCGGAAAAAAATGAAGCAATATGCTCAAATGGGTAACCTGGAATTATGGTATTCCACCATAAAAGAAAAAGATATCCTGGGAGCGCTTGATCCTTCTGCACGTGCGGGTGCAGAAAAAATAATAACAAAAGCCAGAACACGCACACATATGCAGGTACTGGGCAAACTCACCGATATCATTGATGAAAAATACCTTTTACGTGAAGACGCACCTTTCATAGTACGGGTAACTCATATGGAAAATGGAGAGCCGATCAGGGAGGGGATTAGTTTATTCCTTGAATCTTATTTCGCTTCCCTGGCAGACGACAGGGCTCACCTGCTAAAAAACTACCGCATTACCGATGTGGTCAGGAAAGTAGTGGGTGTAGGAAGTGTGGGCACCCGATGTTTTGTCATTTTCCTGACCGGAAACCATGCAGACGATCCTTTGTTCCTTCAGTTCAAAGAAGCAGAAGCTTCCGTGCTTGCACCATTCACAGCGAAATCAATATACGCCAATGAAGGCCAAAGAGTGGTTTCAGGGCAAAGGCTTATTCAGGGAGCCCCCGATATTTTTCTCGGATGGGGTGAGATAAAGCATAAAAATTTTTATATCCGCCAGCTTCGGGATATGAAGGGTGGTCTTGAATTCGATCCCACAAAAGTCAAGGTTCAAAACCTTGCGCAATATACCTCCCTATGCGCCTGGGCACTGGCACTGGCACACGCAAAATCAGGAGATGCAGCTATGCTTGCAGGTTATGTTGGCAATAGTGAGGAACTCGATGATGCCATGGTGAAATTTGCTTTTTCCTATGCGTTGCAGAATGAAAAAGACTATGATGCGCTGGTTAAAGCGGCAAAAAGCGGGAAGATTAAAGTTGGCAGGGCAGAATAATTTTAAACCGGAAAGTTACGAAGGCGCAAAATATATTGCCGGTTAATGTATTGAACTGATAATTTCAACAAAATAGTATTCAAATGAAAAAGCATTGGATATTGTTATCGTTGTGTTTGTTATTATTCACGCATTCAATTGCACAGGTATTTACAAACAAAGAGGTTGGAAAGAAAAATGCGGAATTAATCGACAGCCTTAAGAAATCGGAATATCCTTATTCCCTGCCCATCTGGGGAGAAAAAGCCACAAAGAGAGGATACAAGCTCCCTTATTCTGCAGGTTTGAGTGTACAATATTTCTGGCAGAAATCGGACCTCATTATTGACAACCTGAAAGTTGGTTTCAACAATGGCCCCATGTATGAACTTGATGAATTGGTACGATTTGACAAAGCCATTGCCACCGCCAGTGCTATTACCGTGAGGCCGGATATATGGGTTTTCCCTTTCTTAGATGTTTATGGAATCGTGGGAAAGTCACAAGCATCAACTGAAGTAGGTTTTGGCGTTTGGATCCCTGACTCTTCCGGAACGGACCAACTTGTTTTTTCAACAGGTTCAACAGTTGACTTTAAAGCAACGACTTTTGGATTGGGGTTCACACCCACGATTGGAGTGGGCGGAGGTTTCCTGGCATTGGATATGAATGTTGCCTGGACAGATGTCCCCCAGCTGTCAAAACCTACCATGACATTTGTTTTTGGTCCGCGGCTGGGTAAGAATTTTAATTTAAAGAAACCCGATCGAACCATAGCTGTATGGGCCGGTGGATTCAGGGTACATCTCAATTCTGCAACTGATGGGTCCATTAACCTGGACGAAGTATTGCCGGTTGATGAACTGGGCGATAATATTGACGATGGTATCGCTAAAGTGGAAGACGCTCAACAACAGGTAGATACATGGTGGGCCGGTCTTAGTCCAATAGAACAAAACAGTCCGGTCAATAAAGCCAAATATAATTCTGCCAACAGGATTCTTGGGAGGGCCGGAGAAATCCTGTATAGTGCAGAAAGCGCCCTTAATGACGGAGAATCAGCCACCGTGCAATATTCCATGGATAAAAGACCCAAAAACATGTGGAATTTTATTGTTGGATCACAGTTTCAACTCAATAAACATTTCATGATTCGTGCTGAAGTTGGATTCCTGGCTTCCAGGACACAAGTAATGGCTGGCTTACAATACAGGTTTGGACTGTAAAAAATTAAGCAAGAATAAATTGATTTTTTCAGTCGTACTGATAATGGCAGCTTATACCGGTAACGCACAAGTGATTATTTCCCTGCTCCTGGGCGATAAATTGAATACCGGCAAAATTGAATTCGGACTGGATGGCGGATTAACCCTGTCAGACATCCATGGTCTGGATGGTGCAAAAAGCCTTAGGGGCTTTAATCTTGGATTCTATTTTGATATCAAACTAAAGAACCCGGCCTGGATGTTTAACACAGGCGTTCTTGTAAAATCACCCCTGGGTGCAGAAGATCTGCCTGTGAATTCTTTGAGCGATCCAGACCTGGATAATGTTTTTGCAGGAGGAGAGGTTACCAAAAAACTTCGCTATTTCAACGTTCCATTGATGATGAAATACCAGTTCAAAAATCATTTCTTCGCTAAAGCAGGTATACAACTGGGGCTAATGAATAAAGCCTTTGACGAATTTTCAAAATATATTGAAGATGAAGAGGCAAGCTACAAGATTAAGACAAAAGATCAGTATCATCCATTGGATGCGGGACTTGCATTTGGCATTGGTTACCGGCTAATGGGTGGCAATGGAATGAATCTTGGAATTCAATATTACCTTGGCCTCGTAGATATTGTTATTGACGATAACTCGCCTAATCAAACAAACCGGGCTTTTTATATAAACCTCGGAATTCCAATTGGCAAGGCAGCCGCCCAAAAAAAGGCTGCACAAAAAGGAAAATAATTCTCAGAATTATCCTTGCGTCATCAATACTTTGCGGTGAAATTGAAAATAGTATTAATTTTCAGTATGCGATCATCCGGTTTTCAAAGCACATTGAAGATATCTATTTGTTGCCTTGCGCTGTTTTATTTATCCAAGACTTCTTTTGGCCAAACAGAATTTGATTCCCTCAAACGGAACAGTAACCTGGACAGTAGTTACCAGCCTTCACAAAAACCAACTTTTATCACAGAGTTCGCTGAAGGAAAAATTTCCGGATTTGTGCAGCCTGCATTATACTTTGACTACAATAACATTTTTGATAACGATCTTTTTGTAACATCAGAAATTCCCACCCAAAGATTAACGGATGTAAATTTTAACCGGTTTCATTTTTCCGCCAACCAGAGCAGGCTCGGGTTTAGTTTCAAATTTCCGAAAGCTGGGACCAATACAACAGCCCTTATAGAAGGCGACTTTTTGTCGAGCGCCAAAGGGGAGAATACTTTTTTCCGCTTACGGCATGCCTATCTTACTTATGGAGAATTTCTGGTTGGACAAACCTGGACCAATTTTGGCGATGTTGGCGCCGCACCAAATACCCTTGACCTGGAAGGCCCTAATTCCATGCCAGCATCACGAGTTGCCCAGGTAAGATGGCGACACCAGATTACCAAAAAATGGAATCTGCTATTTGCCCTTGAAGAGCCAAAAGATGATTATACACCATTAGACAGCGCTAATACAATAAAGCCCGGTTTCCCTGAATTGGTATTTAAACCAAAATACACTTTTAAAAACGGGCATTGGACAAACTCATTTATTTATAAGCCTATTATTTATTCTGATAAAGAATACAATTTTAAGAAGAAACTTCCCTCCTGGGGATTTACCAGTTCACTAAGTTTTAAACTTTCAGATAAAAAATTGAAAGGCCCTTTTGGACTAAAAAAAAGGGTATTTAATATTTTTGGCATAATTGGCGATGGCACGCAAGGGTCAGTAAATGATTTCGGTGGGCTGGGTTATGAAGCTTACCCAAAAGATAATTCAACACTGGAAACATTGCTTTATTACGGTGGTTATTTGTCTTATAGTTTTGTCTATAAGAAAAGATGGTCTTCCACATTTGTTTACAGTTATTTACACCAGGAAAAACCAACCATCACAAACCAGATCTTTAAACAAAGCAGTTATATAGCCGCTAATGCAGTACTGGCCTTGAATAAATATTTTACGTTCGGCTCAGAATTACTGTGGGGGTATAAAGAAAATCACGACAATACCAGCGGAAGCGCTTTCAGGATACTTTGTATCATGCGGTTGTTGTTTTGAGT
>JAHEEX010000024.1 GCA_024640465.1 Sphingobacteriales bacterium
GTTAGAAGAATCTTCATCACAAAGTCTATCCTCTAACTTCTGTCCTCTGCCCTCTTTTCCTTATATTTAAATATTAATTTAATGACATGGCGAAAGTTAAAGTCGGGCTCATTCAAATGAGATGCACCGCCGGTAAGGATGATAATCTGCAAAAAGCAATGCAGAAAATACGGGAAGCTGCAGCAAAAGGCGCACAGATCATTTGCCTGCAGGAATTATTTACCTCCCTTTATTTCTGTGATGTGGAGGATTATGAAAACTTCAAACTGGCTGATCCGATCCCGGGGCCTGTTACAGAGCAACTGGCCAGCCTCGCTGGAGAACTCGGCGTAGTGATCATTGCATCTTTGTTTGAAAAAAGAGCGCAGGGGCTTTACCATAATACAACCGCAGTCCTGGATGCAGATGGCAGTTATCTTGGGAAATACCGGAAGATGCATATACCGGATGATCCTGCATATTATGAGAAATTCTATTTCACTCCCGGAGACCTCGGATACAAAGTGTTTAAAACCAAATTTGCTACCCTGGGTGTTTTGATCTGCTGGGATCAATGGTATCCCGAAGCAGCCAGGATCACTTCCCTCATGGGTGCTGAAATTTTATTTTATCCTACGGCCATTGGATGGGCAACATCACAGGATGTTGAAACGAACACAGAACAATATAATGCCTGGCAGACCATTCAAAGGAGCCACGCCGTTGCAAACGGGGTGCATGTGGTAAGTGTGAATCGTGTTGGGCTTGAGCAAAATGGTGCCATGAAATTCTGGGGTGGATCGTTTATTGCCAATCCGATGGGAACGATTTTATACCAGGCATCTCATGATGAGGAAGAAATCATTATGAAAGAAATAGACCTCTCCAAAACGGATACATACCGTACCCACTGGCCATTTATGCGTGACCGTAGGATAGACAGTTATCAGCCCATTACAAAACGATATATTGACGAGGACTAAAATAAATGAGGGCGATATTCAATAAATGCTGTAGCTTTTAGGTGTAAAGTTTTAACCCTCAAACACTATTGCTATGGCTTCATCCCCAATGGAGGCGCTTACGCCTGCTGATGAATATTCTATTAAAAGCTTTTCTCCGCAATATTTTCCCGAAACTTCCCGAATAGAATCACTTGATGTAATCAAGGGAATCGCTTTGTTGTTAGGTTTATTTGTGACCGTATATGCATGGGGTGGTTTCAGTGATGGGATGCAATATCAACTGATCGGCAAGGGGAAAGGCAGCCAACATATCATCTTTGTAGCCCTCTCTTTTTTCCTGGAAGGAAAGATGCGCGGATTGATTTCGCTGGTATTTGGCGCAGGCATGATTTTATTCATGGTAAGACCTCATGCAGGCTCGCCTGTTCATAGTGCAGAACTGATGGTAAGAAGGAATATGTGGCTGATTTTATTCGGACTTTTCAATGCATTGGTGTTTATATGGCCGCAGGATATCCTTTTTCACCTGGGTATCATGGGGCTTCTCCTGTTTCCTTTTTGCAGGATGAATACCCGGGGATTGATTATTGCGATGGTTTTGGTTTCACTCATTGGCGCGGGAAAGAATTACTGGTATTTTGCTGATGATCAGAAAGCCTACAAAAAATTCCTGGTGGTGCAGGATCTGGAAAAGAAATTTTCCAAAGACAGTGCAGCAAGGATGAATACTAAAGATTCCCTTTTATTTAAAAAAGCACAGGCTGGCAAGTTGAGTGTGGCAGATTCCACTGCCAATAAGAAAGCAGCGGATTCGCTGGCAAAAAAAGCAGGGGATACCCTCACCCGGAAACAGAACGATGAAAAGCAGGCCTGGGAAGGGACTGCAAAGAAGTTTATATATGATGGAAAGGCAGACAGTGCCAATAATAAGGAGATCCAGGCAAACAATTATGGGAAAAATTGGAACTACCTTTTGCCTCAAATAAAATCAAGAGAATCAGTATGGTTTTACCGAAATGGTGTTTGGGAATTTGCTGCCATTATGTTGCTGGGTATGTTTTTATTCAAATCAGGATTTTTTAATGGACGATTCAGCCAGGGACAGTATTTAATGATGACTGTGTTTGGAATTCTGCTCGGATTATTATGCGGATGGTACCGCCTTCATTTTCTTAATGTATCCATATTGGATTATACAGTTTATGTAAAAACCAAAGCCATTCCACATACAATTCTTTGGCCATTTGAAAGAGCTTTTTTGGTTTTTGGAATAGCTGCCAAAATAATGTGGGTGATTAAAACAGGTTTGTTCAAACGAATCACATCAGTTTTTGCCGATGTAGGAAAACTGGCGCTGACCAATTACCTGCTGCAAAGTCTTTTTCTCTCTGTTTTCTTCTATGGGTATGGAATGGGTTATTATGGTAGGGTCGGGCAATACAAACTCTATTTTCTGGTGGCTGAAATCTGTCTTACTCAGATTGTATTCAGTGTATTTTGGTGCAGGTATTTTTATACCGGTCCTGCAGAATGGCTGTTAAGATCACTGATGTATAAAAAGAAAATTCCATTCAGGAGGAAGGAAAATGAATCATCATTGAACCCGGAGCAATCATTAAAAACCGTGATCTAAAAAAATAGTTATGGAAACAGGCAATACCAATATACCATCACCTTTACCATCTGCCTCAGGAGATACGGCTGAAGCAATATTACAAAACGGTAATACATCTTCGCCTCGTCCGGTAGAGAAATCAGACCGTATACAAACTGTAGACCTCATCCGCGGTTTTGCTTTGCTGGGGATACTGCTTATGAATATTCCAGGTTTTGGAGGGGCGGACGGCTTTATGTATTTCAATACGCTTAGCGGACCTCACAATACAAAGGACTACATGACAATGGCTGTCATTTTTACTTTTTTTGATGGCACGATGAGGGGATTATTTTCCATGATCTTTGGGGCGGGCATGGTTTTATTTACAATGAATAAGAAAGAATTGCCGGGTGGACCATCTGTTGCGGAATATTATTATAGGCGGCTTTTATGGCTGGTACTATTTGGCCTTTTTAATCAATATGTTCTTTTGTGGTTTGGTGATATTCTTTTCTTTTATGGACTGATGGGTATGTTGCTGTATGCATTCCGCAAATCGAGTCCAAGATTTTTGTGGATACTTGGTTTTGTGTGTATCGGTATTGGTGTATTTAAGTCGATGGGGCCTTATAATGAACTCCGCCAGACCAGGATTGATTATGTTTCTGCAAAAGCAGCAGAAAAAGAGAAAAAGAAACTCACTCCGGAACAGGAAAAGGCATTAAATGCATGGCCGGAAATTGAAAAAAATAACAAACCAGACAGTGTAAGATCTGCAGAAAGGATAAAGGAAATGCGCGGCAGTTATGCGCAGGTTTGGAACGAACTGTTACCCGGAAGCGCGGGTTATGAAATTGGTTATACCTATGAAGGCCTTTGGGATATTTTATGCATGATGTTTATTGGGATGGCCCTTTTTAAAGTTGGCTTTTTCTCCAACCAGGTAAGGGGGTCTACCTACCTGTTGACACTATTATTGGGGTATGGAGTGGGTATTACATTAGGATATTATTTCTTTAAGGGGATTAGCAATAATTTCCTTCATTTGGGTGCCTATCTTGATTCTTACCGGGTACCGCATAATATACTGTATGATTTCAGGCGTTTACTTCTTTGCCTGGGCCATACAAGCCTGCTGATGCTGGTTTACAGAAGCAAGCTGGTACCCTGGCTGATGAAGGCACTGGCCAATGTGGGACAAATGGCATTTACCAATTACCTCGTGCAAAGTATCATCTGTACATTCTTTTTTTACGGGTATGGTTTTGGCAATTATCATAAACTCAGTTTCCATCAATTGTATTATGTTGTATTTGCAATTTGGATACTTCAATTGATCTATTCTTCCATATGGCTAAAATATTTCAGGTTCGGGCCCTTTGAATGGGTGTGGAGATCGCTGACCTATTGGAAAAAGCAACCCATGAAGATAGAAAACCAAAAAGTTGCGAGTTCAGGGATATAATTTCATAAATCGTACATTGCATCCCGAATAATTTTTTTGCAATGAATATAACCACACCCCGTTCCCTTGGTTACCGTTTTCCGGCTGAATTCGAAAAGCATAAAGCTACCTGGCTTAGCTGGCCCCATAAAGAAGCATCCTGGCCTGGTAAGATCAACGCTATTTTTCCGTCTTATGCAGCCTTTATTAAAAAACTTACAGAGGGGGAACTGGTGCGCATAAATGTTGCCGACCAGGCGATGAAGGATTTTGCAACAAATCTGTTAGTGATTCATGGTGTGAATATGGAAAAAGTGGAATTTTATTTTCATCCAACCAATGATGCCTGGTGCCGTGATCACGGGCCGGCTTTTCTGGTTAACCCCGGGTCTAAAGAACCATTGGCGGTTGTGGACTGGGACTATAATGCCTGGGGTGGAAAATACCCCCCTTTCGATCTCGATGATGTTATTCCAACATTGATCGCCAAAGAATTTGGACTGCCTGTTTTCTATCCTGGAATCATTATGGAAGGAGGTGCTGTTGATTTTAATGGTGCCGGTACAGTGATCACTTCTACCTGTGTTTTGCTTAATGAAAACAGGAATCCACAACTTAACCAGGAACAAGTTGAAAAGTACCTGATGGATTATTATGGGCAAGACCAGGTATTGTGGGTTGACGAAGGGGTAGTGGGTGATGATACAGACGGTCATATTGACGACACAGTAAGGTTCATTAATGCGGATACTGTTATTGCTGTAGTAGAAGAGCGGAAAACTGATGAAAATTATAATCTTTTACAAAAGAACCTGGCTGATCTAAAAAAAATGCGATTACTAAATGGCAAACAACTCAATATCATTGAGATTCCCATGCCCGATGATGTGATCTGGGAGGACCAGCGTTTACCTGCTTCTTATGCTAATTTTTATATTGCCAATTCATCCGTGATCGTTCCTACATTCAGATCGCCTAAAGATGATAAAGTCCTCTCCATTATTGCCGACTGTTTCCCGGGAAGGGAAGTAGTGGGGATAGATTCAACGGATATTATTTGGGGGCTTGGTAGTTTTCATTGCCTCAGTCAGCAGGAACCTTTTTACAGTAGCCAGTCGGCAGAAACAGCCGAAAGGCAGGAGACGTGAATCTGGAGTCGTTAGTCAACAGCCAAAGGCAGGAGTCGTGAGTCGTTAGTCAACAGCCCAATGCAGGAGTCGATAGTCGGGAGTCATTAGTCAACAGCCAAATGCAATAGTCACTAGTCAGGAGTCTAAAGTCAACAACCCAAGCCTATATCTAGTAGAATAAAAAAATTACAGCCAAATTCATTGTGATGTTGAATTTGGCTGTTTTAATTTAAATATTGACTATCTCAGATTATTTCAATTGACTATCTCAAATTAATTCCGCCGTTGGCTGTTGACTAATGACTAATGACTAATGACTAATGACTCCCGAATCTTGACTCCCGACTCTTCCTCTGGCTGTTTCTGGCGATTGCCCAATGGCGACTGGCGACTGTTTTTCAATCTTCCTATTATATGAAGTTTTAATGCCTAAAAATAAGTATATTGTACTACGATTGATTGCATTGAAACCTCAAATCACGATAGCCGAATTACAGCAGCGGATTTTTCAAAATGATCAAACAGCCTATAAGGAATTGTTTGAATTATTCTATAACAAACTCTTCAGGCTGGCATTCATTATTACAAAAAGCAGGGAATTGTCGGAAGAAATAGTTTCAGATGTTTTTATTGGCATCTGGCGGAGGCGGGATCAGGTTCTTGAAATTAATAATCTCCGGCTTTATCTCTATGTTGCAGTTAAAAATACCTCCCTTAACTATTTAGCTAAATTAACCAAAACAGGCTTTGTTTATTTGGAGGAACTTGACTTCGAGCCACTTCAGCCTTTTTCAAACCCTGAGCACATGCTCGTGACAAAAGAAATGAATCAGCGGTTGTATAAAGCCATACAAAGCCTTCCCCCCAAATGCCGAATGATTTTTAAACTGGTAAAAGAAGATGGTTTATCATATAAAGAAGCGGCAACTCTCTTGAACCTTTCCGTAGGCACAATTGATAATCAATTGGTTTTAGCCATAAAGAAATTATCCAAGGCTTTATTCTATTCATTTTCCACCGCAGAAAAAAAAATCTGAATCAATTGGGGTATTTCTCCTTTTTTATTGTCCTGATAGGTAATGGATAAACATCACCAATCCTCATTGGAACGTTTTTTTAGCTTGTTGCCGAGACAAATATCAGGATCAATTAGTCCTGAAGAAAATGTCGAATTGGGACAGATTCTTGAATCATACCCTGATTTGAGGTTGCAGGCGGAGCTTTTTGCGGGGATGTGGGAACAGGAAAAAAAGATTTTGCCTTCCATTGAAGTTGGGGAAGCATATATGCGGCATTTACTAAAACACAGGTCAGAATTTCTTACTGAAGGGGCACTTGAAATGGACAATATTGTAGATGAAGTTGGTAAAAACATACGTGGTCAAAAAAAAGGATTTCTCAGAAAAAGCAAATATTTTATAAATGCAAGCCTGCTGATTGCCTTGATTATATCCTCATTTTTATTCTTTTACAACAGGAAGCCGCTGATGCCAGAAAAATCTCAAAGTATCAGTTCAGTGATCACTAAGTATGGAAATAAGCGCAAAGTAAGTTTGCCGGATGGAAGCCATGTTTGGTTAAATGCAGGATCCAGGCTTGATTACAATAGCAATGATTTCAATAAAACCCTTAGAGAAGTTAATTTAACCGGTGAGGCTTATTTTGACATAGCACATAATCCCACCAAGCCTTTCATAGTAAGTTCCGGAAATATGCGAATCAAGGTGCTTGGCACCATGTTCAATGTTAAAGCATATCCAGAGGAACAACATATCGAGACCAGCCTGATTAAGGGTTCTGTTGAAATAACCATAAAAGACAGGCCTGATGATAAATATATATTAAGGCCAAATGAAAAACTGGTGATTGCTAATGATGGCATGACGGAGATGTTAAACGCATTACATACTGCACATAAAACTCCATCAGCAAGGGAAAGTGCCGACATAGTAGCGCTTAAAAAAGTGGACTATTCATCAATTGAGAAATTAGTTCTGGAAACAGCCTGGGTTCAAAATAAATTAGTCTTCCGGTCTGAAAAATTTTCAGACCTGGCTAAAAGGATGGAGCGTTGGTATGATATAAAGATCAGGTTCCGTAACTCAGGTAAAGAAGAATTGAAGTTTACCGGGATATTTACAACAGAAACTATTCAACAAGCATTAAAAGCCATGCAAGTTGTGCATTCTTTTAACTATGTAATGGAAGATAATATCATTTTTATTGACTGATGTGAACCAAAAGACTGTTCTATGATTAAAAGGGCGGCTAATAATAAGGAAGAAACAAGTAAAGTAGTTATACAAACCGACTTGAATAAACCAGTATTTCAGAGTAATGTCTTTGTCAGGATCAGGCTTTGTCAAACACATGTTATAAATCGATTGACCATGATGAAACTTGTATTATTACTTTCACTTTTTTTCACGATTTATGCCAGTGCCGGAACAAGGGCTCAAAATATTACCATCAATTTTGATTCCGTTGAATTAAAAAAAGCAATTGAAGAAACACAGTCTCAGACAAGTCTTCGTTTTTTATATAATGAGTCAATCATTCCTACAGGTAAAAAAGTGACTATTTATGCTAAGAATATGCCTGTGAGTGAATTCCTCTCTCGTTTTTTTAAAGGAACAGGTATCGATTTTAAGGTAATGGAAAATAACCTGGTTGTTCTTACAGGAGAAAATTCCTCCATGTCTGAACAGGCCGATAGAAAAATCTCAGGCAGAGTTATTGACGAATCGGGGCAGGCAGTTGTAGGGGCTTCGATTTCCAGGAAGGGATCACAAGCCGGAACAATAACAGACGGCAGTGGAAATTTTACTTTGACAGTACCTGATGATGCTGTTTTAGTGGTTACCGCAGTTGGATACGAAACATTGGAAATTAGTGTAAATGGAAGAACAGATTTTAATCTTGTTTTAAAACAGGCAATAAAATCACAGGAACAAATTGTAGTAATTGGTTATGGAGCCGCAAGGAAGAAAGACCTTACGGGTTCATCGATTTCCATAAAAGGAAATGAAATTGCTAATATACCGGTATTAACAGCTACACAGGCAATTCAAGGCAAAGCGGCAGGGGTACAGGTTGTAAGCAGCGGTGCTCCCGGCAGTGCACCGATTGTGCGTATCAGGGGAACAGGTTCTATCCTGGGAGGTGTAGAGCCATTATATGTAGTTGATGGAATTATTACTCAGGATATACGTAATATAAATTCAGCCGATATTTTATCTGTGGATATCCTGAAAGATGCTTCTTCAACTGCTATATATGGAGCCAGGGCAGCTAATGGCGTTGTACTGATTACTACCAAGGCCGGTAGTGGAGGAAAACTTAAAGTTAATTATAATGGCCAGGTAGGTGTAAAGATGCTAACGCATAAAGTTTCCATGTCTGGTCCGAATTTATTTGCATTTTATTCCAACGAAGCTGCGGGAAATCCTGCTGTTATAGCATCAGACATAACAGGATCTGCTTATTGGTATGATGAACTTACGAGGCCTGCCATTTTCAACAACCACACTGTTTCTGTAAGTGGCGGGAAAAATAAATATAAATTCTATGTTTCCGGAGGATACCTTAATGAAAACGGGATTTTACTGGATAACAAATATCAGCGTTTCACCATTCGATATAATCATGAATATGCAGTCAATAAAAAATTGAAATTTGGCAACAATATTGGTTTCAGCCACTATATTTCAGATAACAAACCATACAGTTTGTTTACGCAGGCATATATAGCAGCACCAATATTTAATCCATATAATCCTGACGGAAGTTTTGGCAATACCAATAAAAGCGATGTTGGAAACCCAATTGCCACGTTGAAAACAACCAATAACCGCAGTTGGGGAAACCGGTTGCAATTTTCTCTTTGGGGAGATTATAAAATATTAAAGGATCTCAGTTTCAGGTCTTCATTTGGAATAGACCTGGAAGAGAATGAAGGCTGGAATTATATTCCCGTGTATTACACCTATTTTGCCAACGGGGGATTAGGTGGCCAGAAAAACGAAAGAAGCAGCCTTAATTATGGCAGAGATAGTATCTATCATTGGACCTGGGATAATTTCTTCACTTATGATAAAAAATTTGGTACAGACCATACACTCAAATTAATAGCCGGGCATACTGCAGAAAGAAGAAATGGATGGAGCAATTCAGCTTCTGTATTTAATGTGGCAAATGATAAATCGCAGTGGGTCAGGGATTTTACAGATACCACAGGTGGGCAGCAGAATGTAAGGGTTCCCATTGGAAATTATTTCAGGAGAGAATCTTTTTTCCTAAGGGGTAGTTATAATTATAAAGGCCGCTATCTCCTTAATATGACAATTCGAAGGGATGCCAGCAGTAATTTTTCTGAAGAAAACAGGTGGGCTACTTTCCCTTCAATCGGAATTGGATGGGTGATTTCTGATGAGCCTTTTATGGCCAATCAGAAAATTTTTAATGACCTTAAGCTGCGCGCCAGTTTTGGTGAAGTAGGTAATGATGCTATCGGTCCCGGGCAGTTTTATTTGATTCCAACAGAGCGATTATGGGCTTATTTTGGATCCAACCGGATCAACGGTACTACCGTTTTGGGTATAAAGGATCCTGAACTACAGTGGGAAGTTGCCAAGGAATTTGATCTTGGCCTTGAATTTTCTTTCTTCGACAGGAAGCTTACCGGTGAAATTGATGTGTACCACAAACTTGCCACAAAAGCTTTGTATACCATACCTCTGCCATCGATTGGATTTGGAAATACTTTGCTGACAAATGCAGCAGACGTTTTGAACCAGGGTGTTGAATTTGCCATTGGCTGGAATCAACAGCTCAATGAAAATTTTCGATTTTCTGTAAGGGGGAATATGACATATAATAAAAATGAAGTTAAAAATATTGGTGATGGCAGGGCATTATACGATGGCAGCCTGAATAATGGGTACCTTGCTACAATTACTGACGTTGGACTTCCAATAGGTTCCTTTTATGTGTATAAGACCAATGGTATTTTCCAAAATGCTTCAGAATTGGATGCTTATCCACACCTGCCCAATGCACAGCCGGGAGATTTCAGGCTGGTTGATGTTAACAAGGATGGAGTTATTAATGATAATGACAAAGGATATGGCGGATCATCACAACCAGAAATTTATTTTGGGTTGAATGGTACCATTAACTGGAAGAAATTTGACTGGGCACTTGATATTTATGGTACGTCCGGAAACAAAGTGTACAATGCCAAGAAAGGGGTCCGTTACGGAGGAAATTATAATGTAGAATATGATGTTGCTAATAATCGCTGGCAACCTGGTAGTAATGAGAATGAATACCCGCGTGCATTCAATGGTACGGCTGTACCAACAGATTATTTTGTTGAAGATGGTTCTTTCATCAGGATCAATAATATAACCATGGGATATAGTTTTTTAACGACAAAATGGAAAGCGCCTTTTGAAAAATTGCGTGTTTATGCGAGTGCGCAAAACCCGATTTTATTTACAAAATATACCGGTTTTACACCTGAAATGCCAGGAAGCCCGCTGGCTTCAGGTATTGAATTAAATATTTATCCTGTTTCTTCTACTTACTTAATTGGTGTAAACCTTCAGTTCAGATAATGTTAAAGAGCAAGCATATGAAAACAAAAATATTCAGGATAGGGTTGATGATGTTTCTCAGCATGATTGTTTTTTCATGTGGTAAAAATTTTCTGAATGAGCCACCCAGGACTGTAACTATTGAGGATCTCCTGAATAATCCCCAGGATGGAGCACAAAGATTAACTGCTGCGGTTTATAATAAACTGTATGATTGGGATGTTCATACATTTTCCTGGATAGGAATTTCAAGTATAACTTCAGATGATGCAGACAAAGGAAGTATTGAAGGCGATGCAGGTACGGATAAACATTTACTCGACAACTGGACATTTGACGCCAACAGTTATTCCTTTAATGAATCGTGGGCGGGCAACTTTGATGGCATTGGAAGAGTTGCATATGCATTGGAATTCATGCAGGATATAGATCTACCGCAGGCAGAAAAGGACCGCTATATAGGAGAATTGAAAATGTTACGGGCTTATTTCTATTGGAACCTGGTGAGGATGTTCGGGGGTGTACCCAAAATTGATCGTGTACTTTCTACAAAGGAAGATATTGCTACGGGAAGTGTAAGGGCAAGCGCTGCTGAAATTTATGCTTTTATCGAATCAGACTGCCAGGAAGCAATTGCAAAACTCCCTGCTACAATTCCATCTGAAGAGCTTGGCAGGGTGTCAAAATACACGGCATATGCACTATTAGCCAAAATGTATCTCTATCAGAAACGTTGGGCCGAATCTAAAGCGATGTGCGATGCAATTATTAATTCAAATCGCTTTTCCCTTCTTCCGGATTATGCAAAAATCTGGCGTGAAGCCGGTGAGTTTTCATCAGAATCAATATGGGAAGTAAATGCCATTGGAAATGGATCAACGCCAAAGGGAATTCAACAATATACTTCCGTTCAGGATATCCGGCCAAGGGGTTGGGGATTTAATACACCAAGCCTTGACCTGGCTAATGCGTATGAGCCTGGTGATAAAAGAAAAGCTGCCACGATTATGTTCAGGGGCCAAACATTATGGGATGGTGAAATTGTACCGTCTGATGCGCCTAATGAGCGGTACAATTACAAAACATTTGTCAGCCGTACCCAGGAAACCTGGGCCGGTGATCAGGATCAAACAAATAAAAATCTCAGGGTATTCCGGTATGGCGAAATTCTCTTAATTAAAGCCGAAGTGGAAAATGAACTGGGTAATATCCCAGCTGCAACCACAGCTATTAACCAGATCAGAAACCGGGCCGGTCTGCCAAATACAACAGCCATCACCAAGGATGATTTGCGAAATGCCATATATAAAGAAAGAAGGGTTGAAATGGCATTTGAACACGACAGAACATTTGATTTAAGAAGGACAGGGAGAGCGGGATCAGTACTTAGAGCTCTTGGAAAAAATTATATAGACGGTGTTCATGATCTGTTTCCCATTCCACAAATCCAGATTGACAGGAGTGGCGGGAAACTTATCCAAAATCCAGGTTATTAATTGACTTATAAAACGATAAATTAAATTGAAATGCAGTACTTTTTTTTTATCACCCCAAAAGAAAAAAGCCGATCCAGGGCTCCTTGATTTTTTTGCTTTATTTAGTGACCACAATTTATTAATTTATTAAAAAAAGGCATCTATGAAAAAAATTATCAGTTTATTTTCCATTTTTTCTGTTTCTCTCCTTATCGTTTCTACTTCCTGTAACAAGAATAATGACGAACCATTACCTCCCATTGGTGGATACAATACTTCAGACGAAGTAGCAGCGGCCAACAATGTTGTACATTTTACTTTTGACGGTACCAATACTGAAGTGAAAGGTAATGTTAGTCCCACAACCTCAGTTGGTGCATCTTACACAACAGGCGTTAAAGGCCAGGGGCTTACGCTTACAAACGGATATTTACTATATCCAACACTGGCTGCTTTAGGTAATGCAAATGCCCTCAATAATGCATCAATATCAGGATGGGTTAAAGTATCCAATAACGGGGTTTCTCCAACTTGTTTCCTGGCATTGACACAAGGAGCGTCGGCTCAAACCGACTGGAATACCGGCCCCTTGATGATGATGGCAGAAAATGGTAAACCTACATCCGTTGATGACACTTTGGTTTTAAAAGGTGTTTTCAGTACTTGGGTTAGTGGAACCCGTTTTGGCGGAGACAATATCAACGATTTTGGCGTACGCGAAACAGATTTCAAAACGGTTAAAACCGGCGGTACATGGGTGCATGTAGTTGTTCGTTATGATGGAACCACTTCAAATATTGATATTTATGCCAATGGTATCCGGGTGTCTAACAACAATTTCAGGAAACGTACCAGGGGTAATCCTGCAGTTGACATGGGGCCAATTATTACAGTACCTCCGGTTCAGGCTGTGATCGGTGCTTTCCCTAATGCTAGCAGTGGATTTGCAAATTCTCCAACACAAAGCTGGCAGAAATATATGACCGGCTCGCTGGATGAATTAAGGGTTTACACAAAAGCGCTGACTGATGATGAGATATTAGCGCTCTACCAGCTTGAAAAAGCAGGCAGGTAATTTTTCCATTTTATTTTTATTAGGAGGTTGTCATCTTGACAACCTCTTTCTTTAATTTTTATTACAATGCATATAAGGATAATTTTTATTGCTGCATTATTGACTTTATTGCTTTCCTGCAATGAAAAAAATCCTGTTGTTGAACCTCCTGCCACATTTACCATGGCCAATGTTTTCATAAATGGAAACAGTGCCATTCAAAAGCAAAGTGGTGTAAACAGTTTACCATTAATAAAAGTATTATTTACATCTGGTGTCAATACAAGTTCTGCTGAACAAAATATTACTATCATCAATGACCTTGGTGTAAAAGTTCCTTCGAATCTAAGCTTTGAAAATAACGACAGTACAGTGATCCTTGTGCCACAGAATCCTTTGGCTTTTCTCACTCAATATAAAATCAGTATCAGTGAAGCGCTGGTGGATAAAAATAGCGGTAAGATCAATAGCCGGAGTGATTATCCATTTCTTACTGTTATGGATTCAACTGATAAATATCCCAGGATCAGTGATAACAGTTTACTTGACTCGGTTCAGCGCAGATCATTTAGTTACTTTTGGGAATTTGGCCACCCTGTTAGTGGTATGGCGAGGGAAAGAAATACGAGTGGGGATGTAGTTACTTCCGGTGGTACCGGCTTTGGTATCATGGCGATGGTGGCTGCAGCGAACAGGGGTTTTATTACACGGACTGAATCGAGGGACAGGATCCTGAAAATAGTTGATTTCCTTTCCACCAAAGCCATAAGGTATCATGGTGCATTTGCACACTGGATAAATGGCTCCAATGGTGCCACTGTTCCTTTCAGTGCAAATGACAATGGCGCAGATCTTGTTGAAACTTCTTACCTGGTAAATGGCCTGCTTTGTGCCCGTCAGTATTTTAATAATAATGATCCTGCAGAGATCGATCTTCGTACAAAAATTAATAATATCTGGAATGGTGTTGAATGGAACTGGTTCAGGCAGAACAGCCAGGATGTTCTTTACTGGCATTGGAGCAATACCGGAAACTGGATCATGAATTTTAAAGTGGAAGGCTGGAACGAAGCAATGATCGTTTATGCGCTCGCAGCATCTGCCAATACAGATTCTATTCCAGCCAGTGTGTATCACAAAGGTTGGGCACGAAATGGAAACATGAAAAATGGAGCCAATTATTACGGTTATACCTTACCGCTTGGTCCATCTAATGGAGGGCCATTATTTTTTGCGCATTATTCTTTTTTGGGCATAAATCCCAATGGTTTAAGTGATACATATGCTGATTATAAAGTACAGGTAACAAATCATTCAAAAATCAATTATGCCTATTGCGTAGCTAACCCCCGTAAATATTATGGTTACAGTAATCAATGTTGGGGCCTTACTGCCAGTGATGTCCCCGGGGGATATAATGCTAATGAACCTAACAATGACAGGGGGGTAATTTCACCAACCGCCGCACTTTCTTCATTTCCCTATACCCCGGTGGAATCTATGGCGGCACTCAAATTTTTCTATTATAAACTGGGTGATAAGATTTGGAAACAATACGGTTTTACAGATGCTTTTAGTTTACAGGATCCCTGGTTTGCAGATTCTTTCCTTGCCATTGACCAGGGGCCGATAATTGTAATGATTGAGAATTATCGTACCGGATTGATTTGGGATTTGTTTACAAGTTGCCCGGAGATAAAGAGAGGAATGAAGAGGCTGGGGTATAGTGCACCGTATTTGTAAAAGTCGCCAGTCGACAGTCACCAGTCGGCAGAAACAGGCGGAGGAACAGTCGGGAGTCGGGAGTCGTTAGTCAACAGCCAAAGGCAGAGTCAATAGTCGGGAGTCATTAGTCAACAGCCCAATGCAAGAGTCGATAGTCGGGAGTCATTAGTCAACAGCCAAATGCAATAGTCACTAGTCAGGAGTCTAAAGTCAACAACCAAAGCCTTTATCTAGTAGAATAAAAAAATTACAGCCAAATTCATTGTGATGTTGAATTTGGCTGTATTTTTTTAAATATTGATAATTTCAATTGACTATCTCAAATTAATTCCGCCTTTGGCTGTTGACTAATGACTCACGACTCCCGACTCACGACTAACGACTCCTGACTGTTCCTCCGGCTGTTCGTATTTGGCTGTTATTGTCGACTGGTGACTGGTTCAACTATTCTTTCTTCCCAAAAATCTTCTTAAACAATCCTTTCTTTTTCTTTTCTGTTGTGTCTGTGCTTGTTTTATTTTTTAGCGCTTCATCTGCTGCTGCTTTATCAGCTGCCTGTTTTTTGGCTTCTTCCAGTACTTTCTTTTCATCGTCATCAAGCTTTTTAGATTCAGAAACAACCTTTTCTGATCCGTCACTGATAGGAACATCAATATAATCTGATGAGTTCCCGCTCCCAACATCTTCACCTTCTGCTGGCGGAGGTTGTTCGCCACGGGTCAGTGCTTCGTAATCATAGATTGCTTCATTGTTTAAGTTTTCCGGTACAACAAATTTCGATAAGGGGTCTATATTCAGTTTTTTATCGTTAAATACCTGCTGATAATAATAAGCCCATGCCGGCATGGCCATCTGTGCACCACCAGTGGTATTAAGTAACCGAAGAAAAGGATCGTCGCAACCCACCCAAACCCCAGATAAGAGCTGGGGAGAGAAACCAATGAACCATCCATCCGCATTATCATTGGTGGTACCGGTTTTCCCGGCTAAATCGCCCGTAACGCCAAAAGAACTCCTGATTGCACGGCCAGTGCCAAAATCCACCACACCCTGCATCATTTTAGTCATAACATAAGCATCAGCCTCACTGATCACTTCCTTGCTTTCTGCATGGAAAGAGGCAAGTACATTTCCGTTCCTGTCTTCTATGCGATCTATGAAATATGGTTTCACATTAAATCCACGCCCGGGAAACATGGTGTAAGCCTGTACCATTTCATAGAGTGAAATATCTGCTGATCCAAGGGCTATGGAAGGGTAGGGTGGTATCTTGCTTTTAATGCCGCATTCTTTGGCAAAGTCTATTGTACGTTGAACTCCTACCTGGTTTATCAAATATGCAGCACCGGGGTTTTTCGAGTAGGCGAGACAGATAGCCATTGGGCCACCGGTACCGGTGATCACTTTCTCCCCCATATTTATTGGCCCCCCGGGGAAAACCGTTTCAGGAGTGTAGCCATTCAATACCCCAACTGTATAGAGGATTGGTTTGAAGGTTGAACCAACCTGTCTTTTTGTATTGATGTTTACATGATCAAACTTAAATGATTTAAAATTACTTCCCCCCACCCAGGCTTTTACACCACCGGTTTGTGGATCAATAGAAAGAAATCCAACCTGCATGATCTGTTTATGGTATTTGATGGAATCAAGTGGTGTCATCACCGTATCTTTTTCCCTCTTTTCGTTCCAGGCAAAAACTTTCATCTGAACCTTTTCATCAAATGACTTGATTATTTCTTCATCCGTCATCTCATCTTCTTTTCCATTTTTCCATCGTTCTGTCTGTTTCATGGCCGCTTGTAAAATGGCTTTACCTTCTTTTGTTTTCCAGATACTGCCATCTTTGATATTTTTCTGCGAGCTGAAAACTTTTTGCAGGTTCTGCATATGGCGATACACAGCAATCTCTGCATACTCCTGCATTTGAGGATTGATTGTGGTGAATATCTTTAAGCCATCCTTGTATATATCATATGGATTTCCTGTCTTTGGGTTTTTGTTTTCCTTGCACCATTTTTTAACCTCATCCCGGAGCACTTCCCGGAAATAAGGGGCAATACCCGCATTTTCATCCAGTTTCTGGTATTTCAACTGAATGGGTTTTAATTTTAAATCTTCCGCTTGTTTTTCCGTGATATACCCGTTGGAGGACATCCTGTTTATAACCAGGTTCCTTCTGTCAAGTGCAGCTTTTGGATTCCTGCGGGGGTTGAATATGGTAGGACCGTTAACCATGCCAACCAGCACAGCAGCTTCTTCAACATTAAGTCGGTCTGGTTCTTTTTGAAAAAATGTGCGCGAAGCATTTCCTATACCAAACAAATTATCACTGAAGCTGACTGTATTCAAATAGAGGCTAAGGATTTCTTCTTTTGTAAAATTCCGTTCAAGTTTTACGGAGATGATCCACTCTTTAATTTTCTCAATTATTCTCCTGACAATATTTTTAGATCCCTGTTCAAGCATATTTTTAGCCAACTGCTGGGTAATGGTACTGGCGCCGCCTTTTGTACCAAGAAATAAAACTGCCCGGGCTGTTCCCTTAACATCAATTCCTGAATGCTGGTAGAACCGTTCATCTTCCGTAGCTATCAACGCATTAATTACATTGGGAGAGATGTCATTATATTTAACGTTTGTGCGGTCTTTAAGATAATATTTTCCCATTAATGATCCATCTGCTGCATATATTTCAGAAGAAGAAAGCATGGAAGGGTTTTCCAGTTCAACCAGGGATGGAAGTTTTCCAAATATTCCTATGTTGATGGCAAAAATAAAAACAATAAATGCCGCCCAGGCGATGAAAAAAACCTTCCAGAAAAATTTGACTGTTGTAGACATACGTTTTATTGAATTATGGCATTTATCTCCATGAAAAAGCCATGCCGCTTTGCCGTAAAGCTAAAAAATTAAGTGCTTATCACGGAAAAGGTTTTCTTAAAATTTACCCGGTATATTTTCTCTCAGGAATTTCAGGTAGGCTTCCATGTTTTTTTGCTCCTTTAATACTTCCAGGTTCTGTTCCGTCATAATGATGAAACGGTATTTATCAGCCGGTAGCCAGGAGAATATTTCTGATGCCGCAACTGACTTGGTTTTTTCCAGGTAGCTTAAAGCTGCACCTGCATCTGTAAAGGTTTTTATTTGAACCAGTTTCAGGTTATCATCCAGCGGGTATGGTACCACTTCTAATGGCTGATTGTAATATTTCTCCTTGTTATAACGGATCAGTGCCATCCTGGCTTCATTTACATATACAACATCCACTTTGTCAAGCACCAGTACAACCATATGTGCATCTGATGCTTTAAAACTATAGCCAGCAGATTTTTTCTCTGTAACCGGTGCTTTCAATGCAGCTGTATCCGTTTTTGGTTTAATGGCAGTTTCAACTTTAGGTGCCGGTGGAGCTTCTTTTTCCTTTGGAGTAATTTTTTCCTTTTCCCTTACAGGTGCAGTTTCTTCAATAACAACAAAGCTATCTTCAGGGTATCGGGTAACCTTTAAGCTATCAAGGTGTGCTTCAATTTCTTTTCTTCGGCTCAAAACACTCATCAGGTTCCCAACTTTGGGGCCAAGGGGAGATTGAGGATAAAGTACCAGGATATTATTCAGTGTGGCCAGTGCAAGGCTGTCTTGCTTTTGCTTGATGTAATATATTGATTCTATATACAGCAATTGCGGGCTCCAGTAGTTTTCTCCATATGTGCTGTCTGCTTTCTTTTTTTCCTGTAATGCCTGATCAAATTTTCCTTCAATAAAGAGCCTGTAAATGCCTTCATACTTTTGTGTTGCTTCTTTATTAAAGGATTGTTGCTCATCCTTAGCCAAGACCGGATTATTCAGGTAACGTAGATATTTACTTTGGTTGAAATTGCGGGTAAGAAAGCCTTTATAAAAATTTACTTTTTCGGTATTTCCAGCTTTCTGATAACAATAACAAAGTCCAAAAAGCGCTTCTTCCTGGTATTTTGTCTGAGGATAGCGGTTTAGCAGTTTTTCAAAATAGAGGATCGTTTCATCGCAGTCTCCCAGCTTATCCTGGAATATTTTACCAATCCGGTATAATGATTGCTGGATGGTATCATCCGATTGTTCTCTTTGTGCTGCAGTTAAAGGGATATTGGCCAGTAAGCCTTCGAAACTGATATCAGTCGGTTGTGCTTTGCTGTTAGATGCAGTGCCGGTTTTAGCTTCCGGTTCACCAGTTTGTTTAATGCTAACGGCATTGATTTGATTATTGACGGCTGTTATCCTTCTCCAGTTGTCCAGGTTAGGCCGGTTGCCCCAGTTTGATTGAAACTGTTTTGATCCCTGTGCTTTGAGGGATGCATTATAAAAATACCATTCTCCTTTTGTGTTATTATTGGCAAAAAGGTCCACTACTTCATTAGACTGAATATTCCCTGCTGTCTTTGATGTTGAGCCGGATGATTGTGATTCTTCCTCTTTTAAGCCTTTTTCTTTTCTCAGTTTGCGGACCTGGCTTTTGAGATAATTATTACGCTCAGCTTCAGGCATGGCGGCAATTTTTTGCAGACTGTCTTCAACACGGATATTCTCCATATGAGAAAGTAAATCACTCAAAATAGCAATCCTGGTACCGATGAGTTCTGTCTGTGATTCAGTTGCACCATCCAGGCTAAGACTGTCGTAACAGTTATAGGCAAGCTTGTATTCTCTTTGACTGAATGCAAGGTCGCCCAATTCAAGAAAAGTCTTGTTTTTAAGTGCTGCATCACTTGCGTTATTTGCCAGGCTTTTTTTATACAGTCCCATGGCCTCTTGTGGTTTCTGTCTGCTTAATTCAAGTTGTGCGGCAGCATAATATATCAAATGCCTGTATTCTTCATATTTGGTCTTTTTAGACATATCCATCAACGCGTCCAGGTTCATCCTGATCCGCTTTTCCTCGTCATCACCGGAAACCAGTCTGATCTGGCTTATTCTCGCATAGGCTTCCATAACCGGATCTGTAGTATGGTTGATACATTTGGCATACATTCGGTTGGCATCATCTTTTTTGCCAACCCTTTCATACATTTGCGCAGCCAGGAATTCCCAGCGTGATTTCTCCAGGATATTTCCGGCTGCTGGCAATGCTTCTTCCAGGTGTACAGCCGCACTGTCATATTGTTCTTCATTATAATACCACCAGGCCAGCATTTCTTCCAGCTCAGCTTGCAGCCTTTCCGGCATTTCAACATCCCTGCGTAATGTTGTCATCAGGCTCCATGCCTCATTTTGCCTGCCCTGCGCAATGAATGTATGTACAAGCCATAGTATTGCATCGTTACGTGCAGGCGTATGACTTACTGCCTTACTGACGATATTTTTTTTCTCCGGTGTGGATATCGTGTATACGTTTCCGGTATTATTTTGGTTTGAGCCTATGTATTTGTCGTAACCTATTTCATCTTTTGAACGGGGCTGAAAGGCATAATTGATATATTGGAATGTAATGGCTGCAGAATCAAATTTTTTCTGGAAATAATAAGCTTTGCCCATCAACATATACAGATCGTCCACCCAGTCGTTTCGCAGGTCATGTAACAGGATCCCGTTATTGCATTTCAGGATTACGGAATCAAGCTCGGTTTTCTGGTTTTGGGTATTCTCAAGCGAATAATTATAAAAGGGGAGGAGTTTGCTGAAATCATCTTTGAAACCCATTTTGGCACCAAGAACCACCTCGTTCAGTTCATTGGCTGCATTAAAGTTGAAATTATATTTGGTATTAATATTCTGGTTGAAGCGCTTCAGCGCATTCATCTTTGTAGTTGTACTTTTTTCAGAAGCCAGGGTCCGGTTTTCAAATTTTTTGGGTTTGGGCAGGTCGATAGCTGTGCCTGGCTGTCCAATGAGGTACCCCCCCGGTATGGCAGCCAATAAAAACAGGTATATTGCAAGGCGGATTGGATGGATCAAATGGAAACGGCTTTTCTGCACAATTAAAAACAGATTTTCAGTAAAAATATTTTAAAATTACGCTAAAAATTTAGCTCTAACTTTATGAATGCCAATTGAAAAAGAAATTTTAACAGGTCTTATGATTCATAGAAAAATTTATGCCAGGTATTAGCGCAGGAAGGATTTTTGGTGTCATAAGGTGATTTTTTTGAAAAACGGCAAGAAAATTGAAACATAAATCAGTTACCAATGGCCAAGATATCAGCTGAATTATCGACTCTGAAGCGTTTACGGAACAGATACCGGCTTGTTGTGATGAATGATGATACTTACGAGGAAGTTGTTACGTTTAAGTTAAGCAGACTGAGTGTATACATTGCATTGTGCACCATTTTTGTAGTGTTGGTAGGATTAACAGTGGCATTGATCGTATTTACCCCCCTGAAATATTATATTCCAGGGTATGGCAGCCAGGCTGAGCGGCGTGAAATGGCCAATTTAAAGATAAGGGCTGATTCACTGGAAGCGAACCTTAAGAACAAACAGGTATACTGGGATAATATACGGAATGTGCTGGCAGGTAAATTGCCGGAAAAGCTGGATACAGTGACCCTTAATATGCCGGAAGTAGAAAAAACCGATGATTAAATCCAATATTCAAAACCAATAAAATGAAAAACTATGTTTAACGCAAAATCTAAATCAGACAGTGTAATCGGATCTTCCACCGGAAACACACTTATCGGAGCAGGAACTACCATCAAAGGAGACCTGATCAGCAATGGAGATGTACGCATTGATGGTACCCTGATTGGTAATATCACTGGCTCTGCAAAAGTATTAATAGGCCAGGATGGGGTAGTGCAGGGAGATGTAGAGGGCTTACAGGCAGATATTCAGGGAAAGGTTACCGGGAAACTCCAAATCCGTGAATTACTGAACCTTCGTGGTGATGCTGTTATCAGGGGTAATATTCATGCCGGTAAATTGCAAATTGAACCTTCTGTAACATTTAATGGCCAGTGTCATATGGGTAAGGAAGCCAGTGTTGTTGAAATGGCATCAGATGAAATAACGCATGCCATCGCCAAATAAATCAACAGATAACAAGGGCAAACCTCCCAGGAACCTATTACTTTATTATTCAGGTATGGCCGCCCAGTTCCTGGTAGTTATTGGTTTGATGGTTTTTGCCGGACTAAAGTTAGACAATTATCTGGGGGTTTCTTTCCCCGTATTCGTTTGGTTATTACCTTTGATGATCATTGCAGGGCTGATATTTAAAGCCGTGCGGGATACATCAAAATAAAACTATGGCCGTCCGGAAATCGCTAATGCCCTTATTTTTTCTTTTTGTGGTGATCAATTCTTTGGCCATTGTTTTTCGTGGGAAGATGACCGCAATAGGCTTTGATACCAATGTATTACTCATTGGTAATTTCTTTCTTTGCGCCTTAACTTTTTTTTCATTTTATATGTTGTATAAAGGAATGAAATCGGCTACCACGGCGGGTTTTCTACGGTCAGTATATGGATCGTTTATGATTAAATTACTCTTGGTGGCTCTCATAGTTTTAGGTTATGCTTTCTTGAACAAGGAAAACATCAATAAACCTTCTCTCTTTACCTGTATGTTTCTGTACCTGTTGTATACTTTTATTGAAACAAGGGCTTTGCTAAAGCTTTCCAAGAAAAGTACAAATGCCTAAACAGGAATCCCCGTTAGAGACACTTGGAGATTTTTTGCCACCAGGTTCTTTTAAGATGGTGGAAGAATACCTCCATCAATATAAAGTTCATCTCACTATAACCCGATCAAGGGCAACAGTCCTTGGCGACTACCGTCATGCTATAAACGGAAAAAATCACCGGATTTCTGTAAATGGCAACCTCAATAAATATTCCTTTTTGATCACACTGCTTCATGAACTCGCACACCTGGTCACTTTTCAGCTACATGGCAATCGTGTAGCAGCACACGGTCGTGAATGGAAAAAACAGTATGGCGAAATTTTGAGAACATTCATCCATGCTGATATTTTCCCACCTGTTATACGTGAGACTTTACTGAAATCCCTGCATAATCCTGCTGCCAGTTCCTGTGCCGATGATGCTCTGATACGGGTTTTGAGGAATTTCGATGAAAAGAAGGAAGGGATACATCTTATTGAAGAATTACATAAGGGTGAAATTTTTGTGATTAAAGGCGGCAGGGTATTTAAAAAAGGGGAGGTCCTCCGTAAACGTATTCAATGCACCGAGATACAAACCGGAAAAACTTACCTGTTCAGCCCGGTTTATGAGGTGCGAAGAATCAATTAAATATTGAAAACTCAAATTGCTTTAAACCATAGCTTTATAGCATAATATATTTTTTTATGAGAAATAAAACCATCCATATCTTTTCCTGCATAACTTTCTTTCTATTCTTAAGTTTACAGGCAAATGCGCAAACTTCTAAAGGCGATTGGCTAATTGGTGGCTTGCTGGAATTGAATACAGCAAAGAATAGTACAACCTTTGAATTCAGTCCAAATGCCGGCTATTTTTTGTTAGATAATTTTGCACTCGGTGCCAAACTGGTAATTGCTTATAATGAACTCGGGGACCTTAATGTTACCTCTTTTGGAATGGGTCCTTTTGCCCGTTATTATTTTAGCAAAAAAAACATCAAACCTTTTGTTGCGGCTGATTTTGATTACCAAAACCAGAAATTTAAAACAAGCATTGGTTCTTCAACAGAAAATGCCTTTAATTTTTTCCTGGGTGGCGGCGTAGCATTTTTTATTAATGAAAATGTTGCTGTGGAAACATTGCTCGGTTACCGGCATACCAAAGTAAAAGAAGAAGAAGGCAATGGCGGAGTAAACTTTAAAGTGGGGTTTCAGGTTTACCTTAACCGGCACCAGGTGCAAAGCGTAAAATCAACACTAATTAAGTAAATTTTTTTTACTGTTAGACCGATATATGTTTAAAATCTGGTTCTTTATCCAAGTTGGTGAATCATCCACACATTACAACCAAAATGACCGGTATTTCCCATGGGTCCTTTCAGGTAAGTAAATCCAAATTTTTCATATACTTTGACAGCCTGTTTAAGCTCCGGTAAGGTTTCCAGGTAAACCTGCTCATAGCCTGTTTCTTTGGCTTTATCCAGGCACATACCGATCAGTTTTCTTCCGAGGCCAATATGCCTTGCATCCGGAAGAAGATACATTTTAACCAATTCGCAGGTGTCTTTGGGAAGCCCTGACGAAGGATAAATACCTGCTCCGCCCAATACTTTTCCATTTTGTTCCGCTACGAAATACCAGGAACCGGGCTCCCTGAAGAGACTTTCAAGATCATCAGTGGTTGGGTCAAAAAATACCGTTCCGGGTTTGTTTGCACCATGTTCTGCCAGGCTGTTTCTGATGATATCTGCAAGGGCTGCGTTGTCTTTTCGTTCCAGTTTCCGGACAATGATTTGGCTATTATTATCAATCTGCATATAAACAATAAAATTAATGGAATTTTATTTTAATGGGTGGTGTAATTGCTAAATGCAGAAAGCCGCTCCTGAGGAACGGCTTTCTTAATGATAGTATAAAAATTATTTTGCTCTGTAAATAAAAGTAACTTTTATGGGTAAGCCAGCTGAATTATCAATTGCTGAAGCTTTCATTGATGTATTAGTTAGTTCTTCTATATCCAGGGTTTGCGGATCTTCATCAATCGGGTCTATGGTGATTTTTTTGCCATTATCCAATAAGGTCCAGGTACCAGTTGATATCAGGTCAAGATCAGCAGGGTCACATTTTGATGTCCCTTCGTTAACCGTAAATGTTCCATCAGATTTAAAACTGTAGACATTGTCCTGGTCGCAAGGCAGATATTCACTGTCAAAAACACTTTCTGTTTGACCGCTTATGGTAACCAGAAGATCTGTCTGAATCCAGGCTTTACTGAGTAATTCTGCTGGCGTTGGTTCCTTATCATCTTTACTACATCCGATACTAAAAATTAAAATTGCAGAGAGCGCCAGAAGGGTAAGTTTGATACTAAATGGTTTCATTTTCATAAATATGGATTATAGGATTAAAAAGAATGGCCGGTTCCGGTAATAAATAATGCTTAGCTGATAAATGCCATAATGGTATAAAGCAGGGTTATGGCAATAAGGATAATTAGCAGAAAAGGACGATCAGCATTTTTCATGGTTAACGGAAATTTTTTGGGGTTTTCAGATACTAACGATTCTGTCTTTTGGAAATTGTTTAAACCTGGGGTATTCTCGGTATTAATCATTTTTTTAATATTTTTTATAGATTGAATTACTCAGAAAGAATATTCAGGCTGGATCGCCGTTATATTCATAATTGAAAATCCAATCATATGAAAAGGTTTTTGTTCTTATTTACCTTGCTCATTTACGGGCTCACCGCGGTTTCACAGCGTGTTGACCTTGACCGTTTTAACTTTTCCGCCAATTATAGAAACCTGCCAAGTGAACCGCTGGATACTTCTTACAAAACTTATACCGTTTTTCTGGAAACAGGTCCAATGATGCGATTATTGAACCAGGAAGATGAATTTACCAACCGGGTTGATATATCCGGATGGAAACTGATTCCCTTTGATGCGCATCTCAGGATATCCCTCATTATGGAAGATGTGATGATTGAAAATACAGAAGTGAAAACCAATGTTCAGATACTGAAAGATAAGGCAGGTAAAGAAATTGGTAAGAAAACAACCTATCAATCCCAGGTTACCTATACATTCGGCGCTAAGACCAGGATAACGGATTATAAAGGGAACCTCATCAAACAGGAAGTCATAGCATCCAGGCAAAATAAAAGAACGCATTTAAGCCCTGTATTTCAATCAGAAGGTGAAGCCATTGTATATTCACGTTTTGGGATTATAACTGTTTTAAATCAGTTAAACCAGCAGGCATTTACTCAAACTATATCAAACCTGAGCCAAACCCTGACTTACCGATATGGATACCCGGAGAGAAGTGCAACGGATTTTATGTGGGTGCTTAATTCCAAAAAACATCCCGATTATGATGGTTTTCAGCGGGCCTGGATGAATGTTCGACAGTCCATGATGGAAATGAGTGCGAATGAACCCCTGGATAATGTGCGTGAAAAACTAAAGCCTTCCATTGCGTACTTCAATCTATTGAAAAAAAGATATGGATCTGATGACAAATCAGATAAAAAGATCCGGTATGCCTGTTTTTTTAATTTATCTAAGATTTATTATTATCTGGATGAGCCTGATTTGGCTATGAAAGAAGCAGGTGAATTGGTGATCAATGGATTTGATGCAAAAGACGGCAAGCAGCTTGAGGCTATATCATCAGACCTTAAAATGACGCTGAAGCAGAGTAAAATGAAAACAAGGCATTTCCCTGTTGACATTGAAAGCTATAAAGGACCTGATATGGCATCAAAGTTTTACCGTTAAGTAATGGAAAAAAGAACGGGTAAAAGTAGCATCAGGACAGGGCTGCCTTGAAAAAAGCTTCCAGTTTAACCGGGTCCAGCAATTTATTGGTGCGTACGCCACTGCAAAGGTCGAGACCAAATGGTTGTACTTTATCAAGTGCTTCCCGAACATTTCCTGCATGAAGACCGCCAGCCAGGAACACTGGGATATTGGATTGCTCTACAATTTTCCGGCTGAGGCTCCAGTCGTGTATTTTGCCTGTTCCCCCGAGCACTTTAATATCCAGTGCCGGATTCCCACTGTCTAATAATAAAGCGTCGACGTGTTCCGACAGTGCAAGTGCTTCTTCAATGGAGGCTTCTGATCTCACATGTATAACCTGTACAATTTTAACCGAAGGAATTTGTTTTCTGATCTCAAAGTAACTACCTTCTTTGAGTTCATCCACCAGCTGGATGGTATTGGTATTTGTTTTACGGTGATGGCTAATAATTTGTTCGGTGCCGGTTTCGCTGGTAAGTAAAAAAGTACCTATCGGAGGTGGAACAAATCGCGCTATGTCAAATATCAGTTCGTCGCTGATTATCCCCGGACCACTGGGCATATTTCCTACCAGGCCCAAGGCAGAAGCGCCGAAATTCATGGCCATGATGGCTTCGTCTCGTGAACTAATACAACATATTTTGATACGGGGAGCCATTTCTTCTATTGCTTTTTAAGTGTTAAATTACATCAATTTTTTTAAGCAAATATGCTGAGATAAAACCTATAGTCATGGCGAATCTTTTGCCCGAATTGAGTGGCCACCGTGCTGCGTTCCAGGCATGTTTATCCCTTGCAGGATATAAATGATTAAGTTTGCAGGAATGAATGATTTATTTTCCCAAAAGGAACGGATAATTATCACCTGTAATAATCGATTGTCGCCTTATCTCCAGCAGGAGTTGCGCGACCTTGGTTACGATATCATTCGTGCTTTTTCCACGGGAGTAGAACTAAAAGGAACAGTTACGGATTGTATCCCGCTAAACCTGCAATTACGTTCTGCCAGCCAGGTATTATATTCCCTCAAATCCTTTAAGGCCGAGCACCCGGATGATGTTTATAATGCCGTAAAGGAAATTGACTGGGAGGATATCCTGACTAAAGACGGTTATTTTTCCGTGACCAGTAATGTGCAACATCCCAGTGTGAATAATTCATTATTTACCAATCTCCGGGTTAAGGATGCCATTGTAGACAGGATGAGGGATAAGACAGGGATTCG